>JAITBO010000312.1 GCA_031283505.1 Treponema sp.
GGCTCACGGCTCACGGCTCACGGCTCACGGCTCACGGCTCACGGCTCACGGCTCACGGCTCACGGCTCACGGCTCACGGCTCACGGCTCACGGCTCACGGCTCACGGCTCACGGCTCATATTATACACATCGCTTCGAAAAAAATCTACTAAACAACACCCCCATTCCCCCATATTTTTATCAATTTTTAAAAAAAACAGGCCGAATTTTTTCGGACAAGGACAAAAACACCTCCGGGGGAAGCCCGATCAACTCATTCGGGAGCCCAAACAACTCATTCGGGAGCCCGATCAACTCATTCGGGAACCCGGACAACTCATTCGGGAACCCAAACAACCCATTCGGGAACCCGGACAACTCATTCGGGAGCCCGATCAACTCATTCGGGAGCCCAAACAATCCATTCGGAAGACAGAATAACCCATTCGGGAGCCCGGACAACCCATTCGGGAGCCCAAACAACTCATTCGGAAATAAAAAGGAGATAAAAAACAATGGCAGCAAACAAAGACTGGCTCCCCGGAACGCGGGAAGGCCAACTGGTAATGGCGAAGGACTGGAAAGCCGTCATGACCGCCGGCGCGGACGCCTGGGGCATACCCCTCGCCGCCATTACAGAACTGGATGCCCTTATCCAGACAGCGGACACCGCCTTTGCCGCGGCAAAAAACGAGACCACCCGGACGCCGGTGGCAACGGCCCAGTGCAAGGCGGCGTTTGAGGCGCTGACGGCGAAAATGCGGGACGTAAAGCGGCGCTACTTCCTCTCCCCGCCCCTCGCCGATTCCGACTACGTTGCCCTGGGCCTCAAGCCCCACGATGGTACTTCCACGCCGGGCGGGACGCCCACGGCGCAGGTAACGGTAGAGACCTACCTTATCGGGCGGCACGAGTTGGGCGTAAAAATCGTCTACGTTACCGGCAGCCCCAATGACAGCGACAACAAGGGTTACCGCATCTGGTACAGCGTCATAGCGCAGGGCGAAACGCCGCTCGCCAATCCCGATGATTTACGCAGATCTTTCTTTACCAAACGGAAGAAGGACGTGATCGGGTTTGACTACGGGGACAGCGGGAAGACGGCGTACTTCGCCGTGCAGATAGAGAACGACGGCAGGAAGGGGAACTGGGGACCGATGGTGAGCGCTCTTATTCCGTGAAGCAATCCGGCATCCATGCCGGATTGCTTTACTGGAGTTTTTGCGTTGCAAAAACTCCAGTCTATCCGCCTGCGGCGGATAGACTGGTTACAGCGGCGTCCGTGCCGCCTAAAGCATCCGGCATCCTTGGCGGATTGGTTCACTGGAGTTTTTGCCTTTGGCAAAACTCCACCTCTCCGCAGGCGGAGAGACTGGTTACAGCGGCATCCATGCCGCCTAAAGCATCCGGCCCGGGGGCGGGGTTTTTTTGGAGGAACAATGGTTTTACAGAAGGGACAGTCTTACACTAAAGAAGATTTTGGCATTGGGAAAGGCAGTCCCATGCGTACCGATCGCATCGTGGGCGGGGAACTCTACTCGTTTTTTACCATAGGCGGCGATATGGGCAACAAGATCGAAGATGACGGCTTTGTCTATGAAGGGCGGAACTCGTATAACCTGATTGATTCCGGCGTGCAGACTGATCTCCGCCGTCATGTCTTTGCGCGGGAAAGCCCCGGCAGCCCCTACGTCTATTTAGGCAAGGGAAGCTATGAACGGCGGTATTCCCCCACCCAAAACAAAGTTTTCTGGTAAGCCGCCGCGGACGGGCGGCGCGCCGACAGCAGCCCCGCTCCCGCGCTCCGGCCCGCTCTCGGTCAACCGGGTATTTCCCGCAAAATTTCCGTAACGGTTTCAAAGCCGTTTTCTTGCAATATCCCTTTTTTTATGGTAGTAATCATACAATATGAATCCGGACGATTCCTTTTATGCCCAGGGGCTTTGTTTTTCCTGTACCCGCTGTTCGGCCTGCTGCCGGTTCGAGCCAGGTTATGTATTTCTTTCAAAAACAGACGCGGATATTCTGGCGGGCTTACTAGGTATGGAGTATAATGAATTTATAAAGACCTATTGCCGGTGGATAAACGGTTACGGGGGGAAATCCCGGCTTTCCCTCAAGGAAAAAGCCAATTATGACTGTATCTTCTGGAAGGCGGGGTGTACGGTTTACGAGGGACGGCCCAGGCAATGCAGAACGTTCCCCTTTTGGCCGGAGATCCTTTCTTCCGGGGAAGCCTGGGACACCGCCGCGTTGTCCTGTCCGGGAATTGGGAGAGGCAAACGGTACAGCCGCTTGTATATTGAGTCACTGTTAAAGGAGCGGCAAAGGGACCCTGTCATAGAAAAAGCGACCTGATTTATAATCCTAAGGAAATATTCATGCGCATTCATTTTTGGGGCGTCTGCGGTTCGCTGCCGGCTCCGTTGCTGCCCGAACAGATAAAAAGCAAAATTTCCACTGTTCTTGAGCGGCTTACTCCGAGAGATATAGAAAGCCCGGCCAGCAAGGAGCGGTTCCTGGCTGCCCTGCCTTCCTGGCTTTTCGGGACTGTAGGCGGCAACACCCCCTGCGTTTCAGTTCATCTCGAAGGTTTCCGGGAATTGATCGTCTTTGACGCCGGATCAGGGCTTCGGGAACTGGGAAATTCCGGGACCGGAGAAAGCCCGAAGCCGGTTCGTTATCACATCTTCCTGTCCCACCTTCACTGGGATCATATCCAGGGTTTCCCTTTTTTCAATCCCGCCTACAGCCAGGCGGCGCCTATTGATTTTTATTTTCCCAAACCCGGCTTGGAAGCCTTCATGAGCGGGCAAATGAGGAGTCCCCATTTTCCGGTAACTCTGGAATCTACAGGGGCCAAAAAGCGCTTTCACCAGTTGAAAGGCCCCGTAACGCTCAAGGGAGCGGTCATTACGTACCGGAAGATGAGCCATCCCGGCGATTCCTATGCCTACCGCCTTGACGATGGCAAGCGCCGTTTTATTTATGCCACAGATACGGAATTATCCGCCGCGGATTTTGCCGGGAACAAAGAAAACATCGCTTTTTTCCGGTATGCCGACCTCATCGTCCTGGATTCTCAGTACACTCTGGGGGAGGCAATCGAAAAATACAACTGGGGCCACAGTTCCTTCAGCCTGGCCGTGGATTTCGCGGTCAACTGGAAGATAAAACACCTCGTCCTTTTTCACCACGATCCGGCCTATGACGACAAGAAGTTGTTCCACATACTCCAGTCGGCGCGGTGGTATATGGAACGTATGAACATAAAAGGAATAAAAATATCCCTTGCCATGGAAGGGATGGAGATAACATTATAAATCTATGGAGTATTTACAAGAAGCGGGGGTATTTATCCGTCTAAAGGAACTCATGACCATATTCCCGCGAATCAAACAGGGGGAGCAGACCATGAACGGGGAGGAACTCCAGGTACTTATGAAAATGGAAAAAGCCCTCTACGAGTATCTTTCCGTGGAAGAAGCGGAAAATCTTATGCATATTCCCGGCAGCCTCGGAAAGGGGGATGGCCGGTGACGCGGAAACCGCCCCAAAATCCCCAGGGGAAACGGAAACCCCCGAAAAGACGCGCGGACCGGAAGACGCGCCGACCAGAGGGAAGTCCCGTCATTAGGATACTCCGCTCCGTCTGTAAGGTTCTGAGCGCTCTTATCGTCATGTTACTCCTCGTAAGCGGAATCGGGATAGGAACCTTCGTGTACTGCAATTCCCCGCCGGACAACCCGTCGGAGTTCCAGAGCGACGCCCTCCGTATTCCCGGAGACGGCACGGCATATATCGAAGTCCGCAGCGGGGAAAGCGCCATTTCCGTCGGGCAGCGGCTGGAAAACGCGGGAATCATCAGGACCCGGTACTTCTGGAACCTTATTTCCCGGCTGAATCCGGAGTACATCAAGACCGGGACCTACCGGTTCAATATTCCGGCGACCCAGTTGGAGATACGGTCCGTCCTGGTTTCCGGGCGGCAGCTTCTCTTGAAGGCAACCATTCCCGAGGGGGTGACCCTCAGAAAAATCGCCCGGATTCTGGAAGAAACGGGGATCTGCGAAGAGGAGGACTTTCTCAACGCCGCTTCCGACCGCCGTATCCTGGACGAATACCGTGTCCCCGGGAAAACCATGGAGGGCTACCTCTACCCGGACACCTATCTTTTTCCGGCGGATTATCCCGCTCCCCAGGTTGTGCGGACCCTGGCGGACACCTTTTTTCAGCGCCTGGAGGAAATTTCAGGCGACATCCTGAGCCTGACGGCGGAGGAACTCAACGACCGGATCATCCTGGCTTCCATTGTGGAGCGGGAATACCGGGCGGACGACGAGGCCCCCGTAATGGCCGGGGTGTTCTACAACCGCCTTAAAATCGGTATGGCCCTCCAGTCCTGCGCCACTGTGGAATACGTGATCACCGAAATCCAGGGAAAACCCCATCCTTCCATGTTGTACGACCGGGACATCCAAATCCGGGACCCCTACAATACCTACATCAGGCCGGGGCTTCCTCCGGGTCCCATTTCCGCCCCCGGACCGGTCGCCTTAAAAGCCGTGTTTTACCCGGATTCCAACGATTACCTCTATTTTCGTCTGACAGACCCGGCAACGGGCCGGCATTACTTTTCCAAAACCTTTGACGAACACATACGCGCCGGCCTCCTTTACGTTAAGGGGAGCGGCGGTTGATGCGGATTTCCGAAATAACCGTAAAGGAAGTAAACGACAAGCTGGACGCCGTAGCGGTGGTAAACGAGTATGTCCGCCTGGAAAAGCGGGGAGGCCGGTATTGGGGCTGCTGTCCTTTTCACAACGAAAAGACCGCCTCTTTTACCGTGGACCCGGAACGGAAGCTCTATTACTGTTTCGGCTGTCATAAGGGAGGGACCATAACCGGTTTCCTCATGGATATGGAAAAGCTCTCCTTCCCCGAGGCCATAGAAACCTTGGCTAAACGTTCGGGGATCGAGATAATATACGACGGTTCCCGGGACAACCGGGAGGAACATGAGAACGCCGTCCGGAAGGAGGAATTCTACGATCTCTATCAGCGGGTGGCCGGGAGTCTTCACCACTGGCTCATGAAAACCGGAGAAGGGAAAGCGGCGCTGGACTACGTTGTAAACCGGGGCGTCGGCGCGGAACTAATAGAGCGCTTCCGTTTGGGCTATACCCCTCGGGACAGGTCCTGGCTCTTTACCTTCCTGACCGGTAAGGGTTACTCTCCGGAATTTCTTGCCGCTTCGGGCCTCTTTTCTTCCAAATACCCCCGGTCGTCTTTTTTTTCCGGCCGCCTCATGTTCCCCATTGCCGACCGCCAGGGGAGGACTGTAGCCTTCGGCGGGCGGTTCCTGGCCCTTCCGGGGGAAGAAGACTCCGGGGGAAGCCCCAAATATATCAATTCCCTGGAATCGGGGATTTACAAAAAAGGCCAGACTCTTTTTGCCATAGACCAGGCCAAGGCGGAGATACGCCGGACCAGAGAAGCCTATCTTGCCGAAGGCTACATGGATG
The DNA here is from genome assembly GCA_031283505.1 of Treponema sp. Next base: position 5,505 of record JAITBO010000312.1, read on the forward strand.
TCATCGCTCTCCATCAGGCAGGAATCACCAACGCTGTAGCGCCTTTGGGTACGGCCTTCACCGAGGATCAAGCCAGGCTTCTCAGGCATTGGGCGGACCGGGTGAACCTTATCTTTGACGCAGACAAAGCGGGGCAGGAAGCGGCGGTCAAAGCCATCCTTACCTGCCGAAAGAACGGGTTATCCGCTTATGTGGTCGTTCCCGGCCAGGGATTGTCCGAAAAGGGTAGTTCACCTTCTTTTTTTAAGGATCCTGCGGATATTTTAAAAGAAATGGGGGCCGAGGCATTGCAAAAAAGCGCAAAATGTTATATAAGTGATTTTGAGTATCTAGTGAGTCGCGCGCGGGTTCTTTTTGATCTTTCAGGCGCCGAGGGGAAAACCAAAGCGGTAACTTTTATGTTCCCCTATGTAGAAGTCATGGATTCGGAAGTTTCAAAAAACACCTGCATAGAGGACATCGCGGATGCCTTTGGGGTTGAACGACAGGCGGTACAGGCGGATTTTAAACAGTATGGCCGGATTGACGGCCCAAGACGGGGAATGGCCCCTAAAGATGCCCCGCCCCCCCAGGCAGGACCGGTTCGTATGAACGACGAGCTTTTTTTACTCACCGCAGTTTTGGCGAATCCTGAATGGTATCCAAAATTGCGGGCGTCTCTTTTATCGGTATTACCGATAGAAAAGATTGACGATCCCCGGGCTAAGGAACTTTATATCGCGCTGGAGGAATGGTTTAGAAACGACGCGCCGGGAATGGATGATCTGCTGGCCCGTATACAGGACGAAGCCCTGCGCAATTTTGTCATTGAGCAGGCCGCTTCACAGGCGTTTTCCCAAAATCCGGAATTGCTTTTTGGGGAAAGCATGAAACGAATACAGCAGAAGCGGCTTGAGCGCAGGCAAGCCGAAATCATTATCGAAATCGGGACTCAGAAACGCGGGGATACGGGCAGGGGCCTGGATGATCTCCTTGCGGAAAAAGTGTACATTGACGCCGAACTACGCCGGCTTAAGGAAGCTAGCCTATGACAGATTTGACTACGCCGAATATGGCGCCGCCGGATGATATGGCGCTGGATCCCGCTGTTCTAAAGCTCATTGAATACGCCAAGGAGAAGAAAAGCCTCTCCTACGATGAACTTTCTGATTTTTTGCCCGAACATATTGCCAATACCGACAAGATTGAGCAGGTCCTTGTGCTGCTGGAAGTCAATAATGTTCAGATGGAAGAGCCTTCGGGTGAGGACGAAAACGAAGGGGATCGCCGGAAGGCTTCGGACACCGAAAAAAAGCGCCTGGTGTACAACGACAAGGAATCATCAGTAGATGATCCTATCAGGCTTTATCTCCGGGAGATAGGCCGGGAAAATCTCTTGACGGCGGAGCAGGAGAGAGAACTTTCTAAACAGATGGAAAACGGGGAGAATATCATCATGAATGTGATAAAAAAATCGGGAATGATAATTCCGGAATTTTATCACATTGCCATCAGAGCCTTCTCCAAGAAGGATCCCAGGGAACTCAACTTCGCCAAGAAAGAAATCACCGAGTATATGACCGAGCGCCGCAGGCTCAATCAGTTTTACAAGGAACCCCTCAGGCTCATCGGGGGAGACCTCAGGAATTATATAGAGAGCAAGCGGCGCCTCATCAACCGGGGCGGGAATTTTTTCACCGACCCGGAACTGAGTGAAACCAGGAAGCGTATCCTTTCGGTCATCGAAGGCGCGGAAATTCACCCTGATGAAATCACCGGATTCTCCGAAAAATTTGTCGAGGCCGCAAAGAAGATCAAAAAATTCAAGAAGGAACAGGAACGGATCGAAAAACGCCTCCGGGTCGGTTCCCTCAAGGAACTGCGGGCCCTGGGCCGGGGGCTTACCATCAGGGAAGAGCGGGAATACCTGGAAAAGGAACTGGAACTCAGTTCCGATGAGATCAAGGAACTCATACGGCATATCCAGGTGACGGAGAAAAAACTCAGGAGCATGGAAGCTGACTTTGAGGAATCCGTGGAGAATATCAACCTTATGGCCAGGGAAATAAGCCGTGGCCGGGTGATGATGAAAAACGCCAAAGACCGTCTCATCAAGGCGAACCTCCGCCTGGTAGTATCTATTGCAAAGAAGTACACTAACCGGGGGCTTCATTTCTTCGATCTTGTGCAGGAAGGGAACATAGGTCTCATAAAAGCGGTGGAAAAATTTGAGTACCAGAAAGGCTTCAAGTTTTCCACCTACGCCACCTGGTGGATCCGGCAGGCCATTACCCGTTCCATATCGGATCAGGCTCGGACCATCCGGGTGCCGGTCCACATGATAGAGCAGATCAACAAGGTGACCCGGGAATCCCGGCAGCTCATGCAGGTTTTGGGCCGGGAACCTTCGGATGAGGAGATCGCCGAACGCCTGGGATGGACTGCCCAGCGGGTCAAACAGGTCAAGAACGTGGCCCGGGAGCCTATCAGCCTTGAGACTCCCATAGGGGAAGAGGAAGATTCCCTTTTGGGGGATTTTATCGAAGACAAGGATGTGGAAAATCCCGCCAACCAGACCGCCTTCACCATCCTGCAGGAAAACCTTGCCCAGGTGCTTTCTTCCCTGCCTGCCAGGGAACAGGAAGTGCTGGAACTGCGGTTCGGTTTGAAAGACGGGTATTCACTGACACTGGAAGAAGTCGGCCTTTACTTTAACGTAACCAGGGAACGAATCCGGCAGATTGAGGCCAAGGCCCTTCGCCGGCTCAGACATCCCAGACGAAGCCGTAAATTAAAAGATTATCTGGACCATTAGGGGAGGAATATATGGCAATGGAACAAGTTTTTGAGAAACTGCGGAGCCTTCAGGATGTGTTGTCTCAAAAAATCGCGCTGGAACAGGAAATTCAGGAAATTCCAAAACTTTTAAACCAACAGGAAGAATTAGTGTCCCGGTTAAAAAAGTCATTTATTGACGATAACCAGGGTTATGAAAGAGCCCGGACTGCGGAAGTGGAATACCGGGAATTCCTCGCGGAAGCGGAACAAACTCGGGAAAAGGCTGAAAAGAACATGGATTCTATCAGTACCCAGCGGGAATTCGAGGCCTTGGAAAAAGAAATCAAGGATACCGCCGAAAAGGAACAGCAGTACCGGAGAGAAATGCAGCGGGAAGGGCGTATTCTTGCGGAGCTTGACGACAAGATGAAGCAGACCGCCGATCTCATTGATTATAATGAGAAGGAACTGGCCGAACAGCGGGCGGGCATTGAAGCCGATATTGTGGAAAAAAAACGGCAGATCAAAGCTATGGAACAGGAGGAACAGGATCTGACCAGGGACCTCGACCCGGAAGTCCTCTTTAAGTTTGAGCGTATCATCCGCAATAAAATGGGCCGGGGTATAGTCGCCATTCGGGGCGGCGTGTGTACCGGATGTCAAATGATTCTTCCCGTCCAGTTTGCCAATGAAGTCAGGCTGGGAGAAAAGATCGTTTTTTGTCCCTACTGTTCCCGTATCCTCTTCTATGAGGAAGTGGAAGAAGGCGAAGAAGAATTTTTTGACGTTGAAGATGCGGGAAGTCTTTCGGATCTGGATGATATTGACGAAGAGGAAGAAGAGGAGGAAGAGGACGAAGAAGAGGAAAAAGTTACTGATTACGAAGAATGAATAATCGGCGATGAACCAGACTGCCGCGGAAGGCGGGGAATTTTCGCCGTCCTTCTGAGGAAAGTCCGGGCTCCGCAGGGCATGATGCCGGGTAACTCCCGGGCGGTATGGGTGAAAATCCGTGCCGACAGAAAGCGCAACAGAAAATAAACCGCCGTTTTGATTTGCGGGTAACCCGAATAAAAACGGTAAGGGTGAAACGGCGGGGTAAGAGCCCGCCCCGGCGTCGGCAACGCCGCCGGAAAGATTTCGGAGTAGTCCGGTACAGGGAGCGCCTCAGGGCAGCCCCGGTTCTTTGGCTTTCCGAAAACGGCAAGCCTCATCAGGAGCAAAGTCAAGCAGCGGCGGGCGGGAAGACGGAAGTTTTCCCGCAGAAACGGCCCGTTTCGCGCCGCGGGTAGACTGCACAGACGTTGGCCGCAAGGACTGCGCAAGATAGATGGTAGTTTGACATTAAAACGCCGCAGGGTGTTTAATGTAACAGAACCCGGCTTACCGGTTCATCGCTTTTTATAACCTTGGGTTATAAGGAATCTTTACGTTGACTTTTT
>JAITBO010000323.1 GCA_031283505.1 Treponema sp.
GTAACGACTCTTATTTACGGCAGACCGTAATAAATGAAGGCGGACCTACGGTCCGATGAGGGCCTCTAACCGGCAGGTTAGAGGCCCTCTTCATTTGGGCACAGAGACCCTCTGCATTACGGTACAGAGGGGCTCTTAACTACGGCTAAGAGGGGCTCTTCATTACGGCTAAGAGGAGCTCTTCATTACGGTTAAGAGGGGCTCTTAACTACGGTTAAGAGGAGCGCACGAGGTAAGGGGAACGGGTGTCGTCCCCGATACGGGACCCGCCGGGGTCTGTCCCCGGTACTCGGTGCGGGGGGCGGGGCCTGCCCGGACGCTGCGGGCAGCGGCGGGGTCGGACCCCGGTGCGGGGGTCAGGCCCTGGCCGGCTGGGGGGTCTGTCCCCGCCCGGCGTTATGCGGGGTCTGTCCGCAAAGCAGCCGACTGTGCGGACAGACACTAGCGCGCATCATTGACGAGGGTACTTCTAAATGCTATGTTTATCATTCAATATTGATATATGTGAGGTACGATAATCCATGGCGTTCAAAGGGAATAACCAGCCTGTTCGGCATGAGGCGGAACAGTCCGAATTTATCCGCAGGTTTAAGGCGAATCCGCTCATTTTTGTCGGGACCATCATCATCCTGATTATCGTGATTGCCGCGTTCGTCCTGGTTCCGGCTATAGTACCGGAAGCGGGCCGCATGGTGGAATTGAATTTCGGTTCCTATAACAAGATTCCCATCAATTACACACCGGGGAACTACTTTGCCCAGGTACGGGAAAATCTTGCCCGGTATCGGCAGAATACGACAAACGAAAATAACTATATTGGAGTGTCCATGGAGGTTTGGCGCGGGGCCTTTGAAGAAGCGGTTATCCGCACCGCCATTCTTGAGGAAGTAAAACAGACCGGGTATACGCCTTCCCAGGAACAGGTGGACAGGGAAGTGGCCCAGCAATTCCGGGTGGACGGTGTTTTTGACGCCGCCCGGTACCGGCAGTTGGACCGCGGCACCCGGATGTCGTTGTGGCGGGGGGTGCGGGATTCCCTTATCGACCGGCGCTACCGGGAAGATGTCACCAGCCTTAGGATTCCCTCAAAAGAAACCGGCTTTATCGCATCCATGGCTTCTCCCCGGCGGAGTTTCGACATGACCGCCTTCCCCCTGAGTTCCTACCCGGACTCTGAAATCGCCGTTTATGCTGCCGAAAATCAGGATATGTTCCGCCTGGCGCATCTTTCCCGGATCACTTTGAGTTCCAGCGAGGCCGAAGCCCGGACCGTTCTGAATTCAATACAGGAGGGAACCACGACTTTTGATGAAGCTGCGGGAACTCATTCCCAGGACGGTTATGCCGACCGGGGCGGAGACATGGGGCTCAAGATGATCTATGAATTAACCACCGAAATTCCGGATGCCGAAGCCCGAAACACCGTAACCGCCCTTCAGGAGGGGGAATACAGCTCCATCGTCAAAGTTCCGGCGGGATGGGCGTTTTTCCGCGCCGAAGCAACACCCTATGCTGCGGATCTTACCGACAGCGCCAATGTCTCCAAGATACGGAACTACCTGCTGGACCTTGAACGGGGCCGGGTGGAAGACTGGCTGATAGCCCAGGCTGAAGTTTTTATAGCCAGGGTAAAAGAGGAAGGTTTTGACGCCGCTGCGGAAGCCGGGGGCCTTGCCAAACAGAGTTTCGGCCCTGTGCCCCTCAACTACGGGGGGGTCGATCTCTTTAATTCTCTCAAATCCACCGGGGTACAGGAACTCGCTTCCGCCGACTTCAACGAGAATTTCTGGCGGACCGCTTTCTTTACCCCCCTGGAGACCCCCTCCATACCCTTGGTATTGGGCAGCAGCGTGGTAGTCCTCTACCCGAAAGAGGAGAGTCCCGCAGAGGAATCGGCGGTGGAAACGGTTAAATCCATCTATTCATCCTATTGGCTCAGTTACAATGCCGAAATGGGTTTACGGAATTACTTTCTGCGGAGCGGCAAATTTGAAGACCGTTTCTTTGAAGCCTTTTATAAGTTTATTTATAATCCTTTTGATAATTGATGTCCAAAACGGAAAAAGGGCAGGATGAAAAACCCCGGCAGCTTCCGGCGCGCCGGGGTTTTTCTGTTTCCTGCCGGGGCAAGACCCTTCTTTCCAGGGTAGACCCCATAGGCCAGGCCGAGCGCGCTGCCGATGCCGCCCCGGTCATGAGCCGTACCCTTTATTTCTGCCCCTCCCCCCTCTACGGGTACGGTCTTTCCCGCCTCCTCAGCCGGATAAGCGGCGATTCCGCCGTACTCTGCGTGGAAACCGACGAAAACCTCATGGCCCTGTCTCTGGCCGTCCCCGATGCGCCCTGGAAGGATCATCCCTCCCTCAAGCTGGTGCGTACCGTCAGCGCCGGGGCCCTCTGTGCTTTCCTGCGGAAAACCTGGGGGGGCCGCCGCTTCCGCCGGGTAACGGTCCTCCGCTTTTCCGGAGGCTGGCAGCTTGCCCCCGAGGTCTACGACTCCCTGGCCGCCGCCCTAAGGCAGGACATGGCCGTGGACTGGGCCAACGCCATGACGCTGGTCAAACTGGGCCGCCGGTTTATCCGCAACACCATCAGGAACCTGCCCCGTATCCCTTGTTCCCGGCCTCTGAGCGGTCTCCGCTTTGGCAACGCTCCGGCGCTGGTCCTTGGGGCGGGTCCTTCCCTGGACCGCCTCCTGGAGGGCCTTTCCGCCGCCTTTGGGGGCCCGCCGGGGATTCATGAGCGGCCTTTCCGCATTATCTGTGTAGACACCGCCCTGGAGTCCCTGAAAGAATGGGGCGTCAAGCCGGATCTGGCGGTGGCCCTGGAAAGCCAGCACTGGAACCTCAGGGACTTTGCCGGCCTCGGCTCCTGGGAAGTTCCGGTGGCCATGGACCTTTCGGCCCTGCCCGCCACAGGCGAAACTCTTGGGGCCGATCCCCGCTTCTTCGCAACCCCCTGGGCTCCCCTGCGCATCTTTGACCGGCTGGAAGAGGCGGGCCTCCTGCCGGAAACCTTTCCTCCTCTGGGTTCCGTGGGCCTTACCGCCGTGGCTCTGGCGCGGCGTCTCTGCGGCGGCCCCATCGTCCTGGGGGGTCTGGACTTCGCCTTTACGGACCGGGCCTTCCACGCCAGAGGAACGCCGGGCCACCGGGAGGGGCTCAGACATCAGACCCGGCTTTCGGGCCTCATCAACGCCGCCGCCGCTTACCGGATGGGGGTTGTCCCGGCCAGGGCGAAAAACGGGGAGCCGGTCCGCACCGATCCGGCCCTGAGGGGATACCGGGACCTCTTTGAGCGGGAATTCGCCGGGGAAAGCCGCTTCCGTGACATAGCCGGACCGGGGCTCCACCTGGGGATACGGACGCTGCCCCTGGAGGAAGCCCTCGCCCTTCTTGGAACCGTCCCCTCCCCCGGAGACGCGGAAACCCGGAATTCCGGAGAAATGTGCGAAGGTACATACGAAAAAATGAGCGAAGAAACGCGGCGGGATGTTTTGCAAGGGTTTATACGCCGGGAACGGGAAGCCCTCGCGGAACTGCGGGACATCCTTACCGGGGCCGCCGGCACGTCCAAGGATCGGCTGGAAGAACATCTGGACGATGCGGATTACCTCTGGACCCACTTTCCCGAATGCGCCGGCGCGGAAGGCCGCCGTCCTCCGGCGGAAGACATCTCCTTCCTCAAACGGGTACGGACGGAACTGGATACTTTTATCGGGCTTTGGGACCGGGCGGCGGCGGAACTAACCGGCGGAACTAACCGGCGGAACTAACCGCTTGTAATTGACCTCGATGACCTTCCTTTCAAATATGGTAATCATGGATTCCAAAGGTTCGGATAACGACCGAAGAGGCGGCTGACCGCGATAGTGTGATTGAAACGCCAAACCTTGACGGTTCTTGCGTTTATCCCGTTACTGCTGAAAAAATATTGAACTGGCTTTTAGGGTATAGGGCATACTGTTCCTGGTTTACGCTTCAAGGTTAAAGTCCCGCAGACCCGCATACCTTGAGCCGCATCTCCGCCCGCTTGAGGAGCGCCCTGGCGTTGTCGGTCTCGAACTTGAACATGGCCGCTTCAAGCTGTTCTTCCGCCCGCTTCTTCGCGGCCTGGGCCCGGTCACAATCTATCTCCTCCGGCCATTCGGCGGCATCCACCACCAGAACTGTGCGATGGCCGGATACCTCCAGGACGCCCTCGGTGGTGAAGGCCTGTTTCCACTGCCCTTCCTTGTCTTTGATTTTGAGTACCCCCGTAACTACCGGGGCGATCAAAAATGTATGGTCCGCATAAATCCCTATTTCGCCGTCTATGAGGGTGACGACTATAGCATCCACCTTATTGGCGTAAAAAAGACGGTACGGGGTATGCACTTCCAGGTTAAAGAGCTTCGCCATGGTTACGCTTTGGCCTTTTCCAGCACATCGTCTATGCCGCCGGCCATGTAGAAAGCCTGCTCGGAAATCTGGTCCACTTCGCCGTCCAGGATCATCTTAAAGCCCCGGATAGTCTCCTTGACCGGCACATACCGGCCTTCCATGTTGTTGAACCGGGACGCCACAAAGAAAGGCTGGCTGAAAAACCGCTGTATTTTCCGCGCTCGGCTCACAAGCAGCTTGTCTTCCACCGAAAGTTCGTCCATGCCCAGGATGGCGATGATGTCCTGGAGTTCCTTGTACCGCTGGAGGGTCTGCTGAACCTGCCGGGCGATGCGGTAGTGTTCCTCCCCCACCACGGCGGGATCAAGAATACGGGAAGTCGAAGCCAGGGGGTCTACGGAGGGGTAGATGCCTAGTTCCACGATCTTCCGGGAGAGAACTGTCGTGGCATCCAGGTGGGCGAAGGTGGTGGCCGGAGCGGGATCGGTAATGTCATCGGCAGGAACGTAGACCGCCTGGACGCTGGTAATAGACCCCTTGGAGGTGCTGGCGATACGCTCCTGGAGGACCCCCATCTCGTTGGCCAAAGTGGGCTGATAACCCACAGCGCTGGGGATGCGGCCCAGAAGGGCGGAAACTTCGGAACCCGCCTGGATGAAGCGGAATATGTTGTCAACAAAAAGGAGTACGTCCTGGCCTCCTTCGTCCCGAAAATGCTCCGCCATGGTAAGCCCCGCCAGGGCGACCCGCATACGGGCGCCGGGGGGTTCGTTCATCTGACCAAAGACCAGGGCGGTTTTTTCCACCACCCCGGAATCGTTCATGTCCTGCCAGAGATCGGCCCCTTCCCGGGACCGCTCCCCTACCCCGGCAAACACCGAATACCCCGAATGTTCCGTGGCGATGTTCCGGATGAGTTCCATGATGACCACCGTCTTGCCGACACCGGCGCCGCCGAAAAGCCCTATCTTTCCGCCTTTGGCGTAAGGCGCGATGAGGTCTATGACCTTGATACCTGTCTCAAAAACCTCGGTAGCAGGGCGTTGTTCCTCGAAGCTGGGAGCGCTCCGGTGTATTGACGCATAGGCGACTTTGGCCGCGGTATCTCCCGGAAAAGCGCCCCGGTCATCAATGGGCTGGCCTATGACGTTGAACATACGGCCCAGCACCGCCTCCCCCACAGGCGCCAGGATAGAATGTCCCGTGTCCGCCGCTTCAAGGCCCCGTGCCAGACCCTCGGTCGCCGCCATAGCGACGCAGCGCACCCGGTTGTCCCCTATATGCTGCAAGACCTCCAGGATAACAGTCCGGTCTCCGTCCTTCACTTCCAGGGCATTGAGGATACCCGGAATCTGGTGTTCCTCAAACCGCACGTCCACCACAGGACCGGTTATCTGGGTGATAATTCCTTTATTCGCCATTGATATACCTCTACCTTATTTCCTCTCAACTTCATCTGCGCACAGCTAATCGCTCAACGCCGCGGAACCCGAAATAATCTCCGTCACTTCCTGGGTAATCCCCGCCTGCCTGACCCGGTTGTAGTTAAGCTGGAGGTCTGCCAGCATTTCTTCCGCATTCCTGGAGGACTCCTCCATGGCGGTCATCCGGGCGCTCTGTTCGCTGACATAGGCTTCCACCAGGCTCCCGTAAATGACACCCTTGATATACAGGGGAACCAGCGCGTCAAAAACCTGCTCTGTAGAGGGGATATACTCAAACTGAAGGGCTGCCCGCTCCCGGCTGTCAAACTGGGTCAGTTCCGCCTTCATCGTGTCCGCGTCCAGGGGCAGAATATGCCGCTCCGCAGGCTGGAGTTTGACGGCACTGTACATATGGGTATACACCAAATGAACCTCGTCAAACATACCCCACAGATACTGGGAAATGACATAATCGGCGATCTGCTTGGCATCGTCAACCTCAGGCAGCCGGGAACGGAAGGAAAAATTCTCCAGAATCAAATAAGGGGAATTAACGAAATACCGGTACCCTATGGAACCGATCAGGATAAGCAGGGGATTTTCAAGACGGGAACAGAGTCCCGTGACACGGCGGCAGATGTTGGCATTATACCCCCCTGCCAGGCCCTTGTCGCTGGTAACCGCCACCACCGCACTGTGATGGACGCCGCCCCGGCCAGTCCGGACAAAAAATTCGCTCCGGGGATGTCCGGCTGCGGCAAGGATATCGTACATGGACTTTTGTATTCTGGTAAAAAAAGGCTCCGTGTCCTCCAGAACCCGCCGTCCCTTCCTCAGTTTAGCTGTAGAGATAAGGTTCATCGCCTTGGTAACCTGCAAGGTCTGCTGTATGGCCCGCATTCTGAGGCGTACATCCCGTAAATTCGCCATGCTCTCCCCTAACGCTTATAAGACTGTTTGAATTCTTCCACAGCCCCCGAAAGTTCCCGCTCCTGTTCCGGGGTAAGCTCCCCCGTCTTTCCAATGGCCTCCAGAAGTTCCCAATGGCCCGTATTAAGGTGTTCCGTAAATTCCCTGAGAAAGGCGGCAACTTTATCCGTAGGAATATCCATCAGATAGCCGTTGACGGCGACATAGAGGATAGCCGCCTGTTCTTCCATGGCCCAGGGCATAAACTGAGGCTGCTTGAGCGCCTCCATAAGCCGCTCTCCCTGGGCAAGCTTGTCCTGAGTGGCCTTATCCAGATCGCTGCCGAACTGGGCAAAGGCGGCCATTTCCCGGTACTGGGCCAGGTCCAGCCGCAGCCGGCCCGACACCTTGCGCACCGCCTTGGCCTGGGCCGTGCCGCCGACCCGGCTCACCGAAAGCCCTACGTCTATGGCCGGCCTGAACCCTGAATTGAAAAGCTCCGAATCCAGGAACACCTGCCCGTCGGTAATGGAGATGACGTTGGTGGGAATGTAGGAAGAAATGTCCCCCGCCTGGGTCTCTACAATGGGAAGGGCGGTGATGGAGCCGCCGCCTTTTTCGGCGGAAAACTTGGCGGCCCGTTCCAGGAGCCGTGAATGAAGGTAGAACACGTCTCCGGGAAAGGCTTCCCGGCCCGGTGGCCGCCTGAGGAGCAGTGAAATGGTCCTGTAGGCGACAGCGTGCTTGGAAAGATCGTCATAGACCACCAGAACGTCCTTTCCCCGGCGCATAAAGTATTCCGCCATAGCGCAGGCAGAATAAGGGGCCAGATACTGGAGGGCTGCGGAATCCGAAGCGGAAGCCAGAACGACAAAGGTGTACTCCATTGCGCCGAAACGTTCCAGGTTTTTAATGATCGCCGCCACGGAAGACGCCTTTTGGCCTATAGCGCAGTACACGCAGTAGACCCCCTTCCCCTTCTGATTGATGATGGCGTCCAGCGCCAGGGCGGTCTTGCCGGTCTGCCGGTCCCCTATGATGAGTTCCCGCTGGCCCCGGCCTATGGGGATCATGGCATCCACCGCCAGGGCGCCGGTCTGCAAGGGCTGGTTCACGCTGCCCCGGTCTATGACCGGCGGCGCGGGGGATTCCACAGGAAGGTACTCCTCCGCTTCCAGAGGGCCTTTCCCGTCTATAGGCTCTCCCAAAGGGTTCACCACCCGGCCCAGCAGGGCTTCCCCGGCGGGCGCCGAAACCACCTTGCCGGTTCCCCGGGCTTCTTCCCCGTCCCTCACCAGGGATTCCCCGCTCAAGAGTACACAACCCACGCCGTCTTCTTCCAGATTCAGGACTATCCCCACCGCCCCGGAAGCAAACTCCACAAGCTCTCCGTATACCGCCCGGTTCAGGCCGTAGACGGTGGCCACCGAGTCCCCCACCTGGGTGACAAACCCTATGGAACCGGAAGAGGGTTTTCCCTCCCAGTTTTCTATCTGTTCCTGCAAGACCTTGGCAAGGTCTGTAAAATTCGTCATGCAAAACCTCCATCGGAAGCGCCCGCCCACGGCGCGGCCTCCAGCGTCCGGGCCATATTTTGTATTTCCCCCCGCAGACTGGCGTCCCACGCCTCGCCGCCGATTATGAGCCGGCAGCCCCCCAGGAGTTCCGGCCGTATGCGGATTTCCGCCTCAACTTCGGAAACCGCCATTTTTGCCCGCAGCGCGGTTTTCAAGTCCGCCTCAAATGCCGGATCCGGCGGGACAGCCGCTTCCACCGTCACCTTGAGGACACCCTTTTTGCGATCCAAAAGGTTCTCAACCTCCGCAACGGCCTTGCCGCTTTGTCGGAAACGGCCTTTCTTTACCAGGAGCAGGATGAAACGAATCGCCGTTTCAAGCCCCCGGGAATTTTGGGCAACGCCGGCTGACCCGGCGGCCCGGCGCATCATCCCTTCCAGTTGGCGGGCCGCGTAATCCCCCGTAACCGGCGCGGGAAGGCGGTTCAGGCAGGCAAGGAGGGCTCTAAGGGCGGAAAGGCCGTTTTCGGCATCCTCCCCGCAGGCGGCGGTAAAAGCCTGAGCCCAGCGATCCGGGTGAAACATCAGGAATTCCTTAGTTCCGGAGAACCATGCTCCCTGGAACTATATTCTTTAAGGAGCAGGGCAGCCTGACGCCGGGCGTCTTCCCCGGAGATTTCCCTCCGCAGAAGCCGGCTTGCGGCCGTGATGACCAGAGCGGCGGCCTCGGAGCGGAACTGAGCCAAGGCGGCCTTCCGTTCCGCCTCAAGCTGGGATCTCCCTGCGGCAACGATACGGCCAGCTTCGGCCTTGCCGGAACGGATTATCTCCGCCGCCTCTCTTTCCGCCGATTCCCGGGAGCGCCGGATAAGGGCGTCCGCATCCGCTTCGGCCTTTTTAAGCTGCTCCTCGTATTGGGCTGCCATGGCTTTCGCCTGTTTTTTACCTTTTTCCGCCTGTTCTATGTCGTCCTGAATCTTCTTTGACCGTTCTTCCATGAATTTGGTCACCGGTTTAAAGAGAACGGCCCGGAGGATAAAGAACAAAATCCCTATGTTGATAAGGGTAAAGAAAAAGGTAACCGAAAAATCAAGCATAGAGCGGCCTTACCGGACGACCAGCAGGATGGCAACCACAAAGCCGTAAATAGCCGTTGCTTCCGCCAGGGCAATCCCCAGGAAAAAAACGGTCTGAATTTTGCCCGACGCCTCAGGCTGCCGCGAAATAGCCTCGGCGGTCTTGCCCGTGGCTATGCCTATGCCTATGCCGGCGCCCAATCCGGTAAGAACCGCAATTCCCGCTCCGATGAGGTAAATTAATTCCATGATACGTTCTCCTTACGTTTTTATGGGCCAGGGCCCTCAGTTTTTCGCTTCTTCCGCTTCCACCGCTTCGGCGATAAAGAGGATGGTCAGGAAGGTAAATACCAGGGCCTGAATGAGGCCGTCCAGAAAATCAAAGTACAGGGAAAGGACGGGCGGCACGATGATGGGAGCTACGGATTCAATCAATAGCATGATGATGAACCCCCCCAGGATGTTCCCGAAAAGCCGGAGGCACAGAGACAAGGGCCTGATGACGTATTCCAGCAGATTGAAAGGAAGCATCATGGGAACCGGCGACAACAGGTGCTTACCCCATCCCTTGAGGCCCCGAGCCCGGATGCCCCCGATAAGGACCAGCAGTATCGAAAGGAGCGCCAGAGCCGCGGTAAAGTTGATGTCCCTGGCCGGGGGCTTGATAGTAAAGGGCGGCTCCCTGCCGAAGGCCGCAATGGGGGAAATCACGGGGATAATGTTCGCCAAAAGCAAAAAAAGAAACACCGTTCCCACATAGGGGGCGTAGACTCCGGCCCGGGAACCAAACTGTTGCCGGGAAAAACGATTGAGGAATTCCACCGCGCTTTCCAGGATACACTGGGCGCCCCGGGGAATCTGTTTGAGGTTCCGGGTCAAGAGCAGGGACGCTATGATGAGAATGGCCATCACCAGCCAGGTGACGACCACCGTCTCTGTCACCGGTATCTCCCTGCCGAAAAGTTTAAAGGAAAAAACTGTAACGAATTTCAGGGATTCATTGAGGTGTTCTCCGAGTTCCATGTGAAAGCCTCTTGTGGTTCTATTCTAGCCGTTCTTGAAGAAAAAGTCATCCCTAAAATACTTTTTCAAAACTTCTTCGGAAACCGCGTTATCTTTATTCATCAGTGTATAGACAGCTTCCAGAGATCCCTTGGTAATATAAAAACAACCCAACAGAAAAAATTCCGCCGCCCTGGAAGCGGCGCCCATGGCCTGGTACATACGGACCGCGTTGTCCGGGGCAAAATCGTTCATCAGATAATCGTTGACCACCTGCTCGGCCAGGTTAAGGCCGTAAATCGTCTCGGAGACCGGAAACCTCCCCTCTATCCGCTTCCGCCCCATCGTAACAAAAAAATCCCCCACCACAGACCGGTCCAGCCCCCTGTCCAGAGTCCGAGCCAGATGGGGATACAGGGGAGCGTTGATTTCAATCAGGGCATCATCGGAAAGGGCTCCGTAATGTTTAAGCTGCGGCGCTTTCCGTATCTTAACCACCCATTCGGCGGCGAAATTCCGGGCTTTCAGATTCAATGTATCTATGAGAACCCTGTCTACCATAATAGATAAAGTATAGAACCTTTTATACCTGGTGGCAAGGCCACTTTTACATCTGTTTCGAGATGTTCCGGAATTGATCGGCCACGGTGATAAAAAGGTCCACCAGGGTAGGATCAAAATGAATCCCCTTACCCCGGGCAATAATTCCAGCGGCTTCCTCAGGGGTGTAGGACTTTTTATAGGTTTTTTGTTCTATCAGGGCGTCATATACATCGGCGATGGCCATGATTCGCCCCGCCAGAGGAATATTATACCCTTTAAGGCCGTAAGGATACCCGGTCCCATCCCATTTTTCATGATGGAACCCCGCAACCTCCTTGGCGTAGTCAAAAACGCTGGTTTCGGCGCTGTTTTTCGCCATACCCGTCTTGATGTCATCGATGATCTTAACTCCCATAACGATATGCTTTTTCATCTCGTTGTATTCATCTTCCGCCAGTTTACCGGGTTTGAGCAGGATGTCGTCTTTAACGGAAATCTTACCCAAATCATAGAAAATGGTCGATTGAAGGAACAACTCTTTTTCCCAGGAACCGACCACATCCTGATATATATTATTCTTAATCAGCACGTCCAGAAGTACCTCAACATATTTCCGGGTTCGTTCCACATGGCCGCCCGAAACCTCGTCCCTGCGTTCCACCAGTTCTATAACGGTTTTCAACATCCTGTTTTGCAAATCCCCCACCGCAACCTTGTTGTCCTGAATAAGGGTTTGCACCTTTTTTTCGTATTTCCGGATGGTCTGAGCTTGAGAAACCGCCAAAAGATACAATTCGACCCGCTTCCGCAACAGAGGCGGATAATAGGGCTTGGCGATAAAATCCGCCCCCCCAAGGGAAAAGCCCTTGGCTTCGTACTCAATGTTGTTGTCGGCAGTCAGGAAAATTACAGGAATGTCTGCGGTACGAGGATCAGCTTTAAGACGCTGAAGTACATCAAACCCGTTCATAACCGGCATATCTATATCCAACAGGATCAAATCCGGTTTTACGATTTCGAGAATCTTAAATAACTTTTCCCCCGAAGGAACGGCGTTAACCTGGTATAAACCCTGCAAAATACTCGTTCCAACCATCAAGTTCACCGGGTTGTCATCCACAATGACGACCCTTTTACAATCGGACACTGCTTTTCCTTCTTTTTTTATATTTTCTTAATAGAGGCTGTTCCAAAACCATGCGCGTTTAGCGCACAGTTTTGGAACAGCCTCTATATAATATTACATTGTAACTATTCAGCCAGGAAAAACTAAAAAAGCGGCAAATTTTCATCAAATTTAATGAAAAAAGGCCGAAAATTGAGGTTTTTCTAGTGATTTTTAGTAGTGTATTTTTTGCGGAAATTTTGTACAACCGAAAATTTTAAGAATTTTGACCAATTTCGGCTATTTTGGGCCAAATTTTCCATAAAATTCATGATTTTTTATATAATTTATGGCTGAATAGTTACAAAAATACAAAAATCGTCTTACCGCTCATCGTTTCACCCATCCGACGGTAGACACGGTTAAGAAAGGTGAGCCTGTTCCAAAACTAATTGACTATGCGCTAAACGCGCATAGTCAATTAGTTTTGGAACAGACTTGAGCCGTAGGCTTTTGGAAAACCCGGTCAAAAACCCGGTTTTTCCAGTAAACCCAAGGAAGCTGTTCCAAAAACTGAAGTTTTGGAACAGCCTCAGGTGATTATAAGACATAAAATATCAGACATCTTCATACGAAGATGGGCGCATCATCCCTTTCAGGGCTGACCGGGCTATCGGGGCTCCGTTTCACTCCGGCCCCGGCGCTTTCAGACCCTGCGGGCCTGGTGCCGGGTCTGCTCACCCCTCCTATCCCTTGCGCGTTAGCCGTTCTTCCGGGTGTTCCCCAAAGTAAGCCGTAAGGACCCTTTCCATCCCGGCAAGACCGGTCTTCCGGCCTAACAGGGTCTTGACGTAGTTTCCCCAGATCAGGTTGTCGCAGAAGATGTTGAAAAAACGGCGGGCCCGGCTCAGGTGGAACTCAGGCGGCTGATACCGGGCCAGGAGTTCCAAAAAGCGCAGGACGGCTTCCTCAAGATTGAAAACCGGCAGTTCCTGTCCCCCTTCAATGGCCCGGGCCTGGGCAAAGATCCAGGGAGAGCGGACAGCGAGACGGCCCGCCATCACCGCGTCGCAGTCTCCGGCGGCCCGGCGGAGAAGCCCGGCGGCGTCAGCTATGTCGCCGTTGCCGACCACGGGGATCCCCAGACTCTGCCTGAGGGCGGCGACAAACTCCCACCGGGCGGTGCGGCGAAACTTTTCCCGGGCGGTACGGGGGTGCAGGGTGATAAAATCCACCCCTTCGTCTTCAAGGCGGCGGCAGAATTTCACCAGGCAACCCAGGTCCGCTTCCATGCCCAAACGAATCTTTACGCTCAGGCGTTTCCGGGTGCGGGACCGGACCAGGGCGATGAGGGCGGCGGCTTTATCGGGATCCGTCATCCAGTGGACCCCCGCGCCAAGGCGGACTATTGCCGGAGCGGCGCAGCCCATGTTCAGGTCGATGCCGGCGCAGTCCCGCCTGTCCAGGAGGGCCGCCGCCGCCGCAATCTGGCCGGGATCGGCGCCCACAAGCTGGTAGACTACCCGTTCGGGGCGGGGCCCGGCGTCAAGATAATAGGTTTCAAAAGGACCGCCGCTTATAAGAGCACCGGCGCTGATCATCTCGGTAAAGTATTCGTCGCAGCCGCCAAAACCTTCGATCAGTTCCCGGAGAGCCCGGTGGCTTAGTTCCGCCATGGGTGCCAGCAAGAAAGGTACAAACATAATATTATTATAAACAGAATGAAGCTGTTTCAAAATGCCAGATTTTGAGAGACAGGTTTTGTTTGTCGCATCCTTAGATTTTAAGGGGAAAAGCGGACTTTAGCTCGTTTTTTCCAAGAGCCTACGGCTCAAGCCTGTTCCAAAACCGTGCGCATTTAGCGCATAGTCAATTAGTTTTGGAACAGCCTCAATTAACTGGGTTTTGAAACAGACCCAGGATATATGTTTTTTATATGTTATTTTTTCGGAGGCCGGGCCGGGGCTTGACATATAAAAATCTATATCATAGAGTATAGAAGAGGAGCGTTCCGCATGATAGCAAAGAGTGATATGCCTAGCATTAATGATAAGTCGCCGGAAGGGGTAAAACCTGAAGGAACTGCTTACCGGGTTCTTGTGGTTGATGATTCCATGTTTATTGCTAAACAATTGGGACAAATTTTTACATCCGAGGGGTTTGAAGTTGCTGATACAGCCGCAGATGGGGCCCAGGGGGTGGAAAAATACAAAGAGTTATATCCAAACATTGACCTGGTCACCATGGATATCACGATGCCTGTAATGGATGGGGTTTCCGCCCTGGAAAAAATTCTGGAATTTGACAAGGATGCAAAGGTAATCATGGTGAGCGCCTTGGGGAAAGAGGATGTCGTCAAGAAGTCTCTTCTGCTGGGGGCTAAAAGTTATATTGTAAAGCCTCTGGACCGTAAAAAGGTGCTGGAACGGGTCGTTTCTGTCTTAAAACATTAGGCATTTGTCTTTTGCCGTCGGCAAGGGAAGTCAAAAATTATGAAAGCTCATGTTATAGCGGAGGGGGTTTACGGTCTTTACGCTGATATTCAGACTACTGATCTTTTTGAAGGTATATGGCCTATCCCTAACGGAGTTTCGCTGAATTCGTATATAGTACGGGGAGAAAAGATCGCCCTTATCGATCTTATTCGGGATTGGACCGATGCGCCGAAACAAATTGAAGAAGAGCTTGCTTCCATAGGTATTGATTTTGGCGCCGTCGATTACCTTATCCTGAACCATCTGGAGCCTGATCATACGGGCTGGCTGAAGGAATTCCGGGCCAGAAACCCCAGGGCCGAAGTAATCGCCACCGCCAAAGGCATAAATCTGGTAAAGACCTTTTACAAGATCGAAACGGGACTGCGGGTAATAAAAGACGGGGAAACCCTGGACCTGGGAGCCGGTAAAATCCTTACCTTTGTGGAGACCCCCAACATTCACTGGCCGGAAACCATGGTAACCTGGGAAAATCAGTCGGGCGTCCTTTTTTCCTGCGACGCTTTCGGTTCCTTCGGCGCGTTAGGGACCTTTGACAAGGTTCCCGGAGGCCGGGTTTTTGATGACGAATTCACCGTCGAAGAACACGCCTTTTTTGAAAAAGAAACCCTCCGCTACTATACCAACATCGTTTCTTCTTTTTCCGTTTTTGTGGAAAAGGCCGTGGAAAAACTCGCGGACAAGAATATTACCTGCGTGGCCCCAAGCCACGGCATAATTTGGCGCAGGGAACCCAAAAAAATAATCGAACGTTACCTAAAGTACGCCGCCTATGCCAGAGGCGGGACGGAAAAGGAAATCTCCATCATCTGGGGGTCTATGTACGGCAACACCAAAAAGGGCCTTGACGCGGTTATCCGGGGTATCGAACACGAAGGGGTTCCCTACACCATACACCGGATCCCCGATGAAAACGTCTCTTTTGTCCTGGCGGACGCCTACAAAAGCGCCGGTTTGCTTCTGGCCATGCCTACCTATGAATACGCCGTCTTTCCACCCATGGCCTATGTGCTGGACACCTTCCGCCGCAAGCATATAAATCATAAGACCGTCCTCCGTATCGGTTCCTGGGGCTGGGCAGGGGGCGCAAAAAAGGAATACGACGCTATCATCACAAACTTCAAGTGGTCCCATCTGGACGCTGTGGAATGGGCCGGCTCTCCCGCCGCCGAAGAACTCGTCCTTCTTGAGGAACGGGGCCGGGAATTCGCCCGGGCAATAAAGGCTTTGTAGTTTCGACACCAGCGTTTTTTCGGCAATTCGGCGGTACAAAAGCAATTGGAGGTGATCCAGAAAGTATGATGGGTTCTTAAACAAAACCATAATTGATGTAAAAGAAAGCCATATCAAAAGCTTTCCTGTGGTTGAACAGTTTCTTGGAAAAATAACCAGTCCTGCGAAATGTCCGCCTGATCCGATGCCGCAATCGGCAATTGTTCCCCTCTATACCCTACCGTGTACTCTTTCCCTACTTCGTGGCTGTCTTCCCCAAACGCCGAAAGAATGCTGTCCCAATTATCCGTTGCTACCATGTCATAGCTTATCCCCAGCCGTTTTATCCTCTTCCTCAGCTTTTGTGCCGTCTTTAAATCCCGTTTCCCCCATACA
>JAITBO010000334.1 GCA_031283505.1 Treponema sp.
AGAGGCCAGAGGCCGGAAGTGACCGCCGCTTTCTGCTGCTCAAGCCCCTTGCTCATGTCGATACCGTGGTTGATGCAATGGGAATAGGCAAGGATCAGAGAAGCTCCGGGATAGGATTCCGCTTCGCGGAAGGCCTTGATAGTCTGGGCTATGTTCGCACCCATGGCGATCCGGGCCACGTATACATAGCCGTAACTCATAGCCATGGCGCCCAAGTCCTTCTTGGTAATGTCCTTGCCGGCCGCGGCAAATTTGGCAATGGCCCCCACCGGGGTTGCCTTGGACATCTGGCCGCCGGTGTTGGAATACACCTCGGTGTCCATACACAGGACGTTGACGTTCCGGTTGCTGGCAAGGACATGGTCCAGGCCGCCGTAACCGATATCGTAGCCCCAGCCGTCGCCGCCGAGTATCCATACGGAGCGTTTGATAAAGTGATCCGCCAGGGAGGCAAGTTGCTTCGCCAGAGGTTTGGAGTCGCCTTTCAGAGCGGCCTTGAGCTGATCTACCAGTTTCCGCTGGTCATCAATTTCAGCGTCCGTGCTCTGGGGGTTGGCCAGTAGTTTGTCCACAAGAGCGGCCTGAATACCCTCGGCCTTGGCTTGGGCCGCCACTTCCTTGGCAAACTCGGCGAGCTTGTCGCTGGTAAGCCGCATGCCCAGACCGAATTCCGCGGCGTCTTCAAAGAGGCTGTTTGACCAGGCCGGGCCCCGGCCTTCGGCATTCTGGGCATAAGGGGTAGTGGGAAGGTTCCCGCCATAGATTGAGGAACAACCCGTGGCGTTGGCGATAACCGCCCGGTCGCCATAAAGCTGGGAAAGGAGCTTCACGTAGGGAGTCTCCCCACAGCCACCACATGCGCCGGAGAATTCAAAAAGGGGCCGTTTGTAGGCCAGGCCTTTGGGGGTGGACAAATTGAGTTCCTCCACGGGAACTTCCGGCAGGCCCTGGAAATAATCCCAGGCAGCGGCCTGTTCGGCGTGGTATTCAGGATTGTCCGCATAGTTGATCCAGCTTAGCGCCTTTTTGTTGGGATCCTCCTTGGACTTCCCCGGACAGATGTTGATACAGACCCCGCATTCCATGCAGTCCTCCGCGGAAATCTGAAGGGCCGTCTTCTTACCCTCCACCGGCTTCGGTTTGATAACCGCGGTTTTAAAGCCCTTGGGCGCTTTGCCTATTTCCGCGTCGGTGAGGTTCTTAAAACGGATACATGCGTGGGAACAGACCATCGCGCACTGACCGCACTGGATACAGAGTATGGGGTCCCAGCAGGGAACCCGTTCGGCAACCGCCCGTTTTTCATACTGGGTGGTAGCGCTGGGGAAGGTCCCGTCCGCGGGGATCTTGCTCACCGGGAGCTTATCCCCCTCCTGGACGGACACAGCGCCTAATACATCCCGAATCCATGTATCCTTGGAACTTGCGAAGGGCTGCTTCATGTGGAGCTTGCCGTCCACAGCGCCGTGCTTTACTTCCTCAACCGCGTTGAGGGAGGCGTCCACGGTGTCGTAGTTCTTCTGGACCACATCCGAGCCCTTCTTTCCATAGGACTTTTCGATGAATTTTTTCATATATTTGACCGCATCCGCTTCGGGGAGCACCCCGGAAAGCTTGAAGTAGGCGGCCTGCATGACCGTGTTAATGCGGTTCCCCATGCCGGTTTTCCGGGCAATTTCCGCGGCGTTGATTACAAAGAACTTGACCTTCTTGTCGATGATCCGCTTCTGGGCTTCCACGGGGATTTCCGCCCAAACTTCGGCGGCGCTATAGGGGCTGTTGAGGAGGAAGGTACCCCCGTCCTTAATGTTGGCCAGGAGGTCGAAGGTCTCCATATAAGAGAACTTATGGCAGGCCAGGAAATCCGCCTTGGTGATCAGGTAGGGCCGGCGTATGGACCCCTTGCCGAAGCGCAGATGGGAAACGGTGAAGCCCCCGGACTTTTTTGAGTCGTAGGAGAAGTACGCCTGGGCGGAAAGCTCCGGTTTGGCGTCCCCGATAATCTTGATGGAGTTCTTGTTGGCCCCCACGGTACCGTCGGAACCGAGGCCGTAGAACATGGCTTCGTTCATACCCTCCTCGGCAAGGATGAACTGTTCGTCGAAGTCCAGGCTTTGGCCCAGAATGTCGTCCTTGATACCCACGACGAATTTAGGGATCTTCTTGCCGGACAGGTTGTCGAAAACCGCCATAACCATGGCGGGGGTGAATTCCTTGGAACCCAAGCCGTAGCGGCCGCCAAGTATCAGGGGATACGCCTTGAACTGGGCCTGTCCCGCGGCTTGTATTTCGCCGATGGCGGTACGCACATCTTCGTAGAGGGGCTCGCCCAGGGAGCCGGGCTCCTTGGTCCGGTCCAGGACCGCGATAGCCTTAACCGTAGTGGGCAGGGCTTTTACAAAAGCCGCCGCGTCGAAGGGCCTGTAGAGCCTTACTTTAAGAACACCCAGCTTTTCGCCCTTTTTGTTCAAATATTCCACGGTTTCTTCGCAGGTTTCCGCGCCGGAACCCATGATGATGATCACCTTTTCCGCATCCGGAGCGCCGAAATAGTCATAGATATGGTAAGCCCGGCCGGTGATCTTAGCGTATTTGTCCATTTCCGCCTGAACAATGGCAGGAACCTTGATGTAATATTGGTTGACCCCTTCCCGGCCCTGGAAATAGGTATCGGGATTCTGGGCGGTACCCCTGACAAAGGGTTTCTCCGGAGTCAGTCCCCGCTGCCGGTGTTCCCGAATCAGGTCGTCGTCGATCATCTGTTCCATGGTATCGAAGGACACCTCCTCGATCTTCTGCAGCTCATGGCTGGTACGGAAACCGTCAAAGAAGTGAAGGAAGGGAATTCGGGAGCGGAGGGTAGCGGCATGGGAAATAACCGCCAGATCCGCCGCTTCCTGGACACTGTTGGACGATATCATGGCCCAGCCGGTCTGGCGGCAGGCCATTACGTCCTGGTGGTCCCCGAAAATCGAGAGGGAACTGGTAGCCAGGGCCCGGGCGGCGATATGGAACACCGTGGACGTAAGCTCCCCGGCGATCTTGTACATATTGGGGATCATTAAGAGGAGCCCCTGGGAAGCGGTAAAGGTGGATGAGAGGGCGCCGGTGGTCAAGGCCCCATGGACAGCCCCTGCCGCGCCGGCTTCGGACTGCATTTCCACCACCTGGGGAATAGTCCCCCAGAGATTCTTTTTGCCCTGGGCGGAAAGCTCGTCGGCAACTTCCCCCATGGGACTGGAGGGGGTAATCGGATAAATCGCAATTACTTCGCTTAATGCGTGGGCCACCTGGCCCGCCGCGGTGTTACCATCAATCATAACCATGTGTTTTTCAGCCATTTTACTTCCTCATTAGAAATTGGGTTTCTTAGATTGTAAATCGGAGAGAAGAAATATTCAATGGATGTGGGATTAAAAAAGCCTTTACTTTGGAAATGTACCGCAAAGTCGAAGGGGGGTGAGGAAATACCGTATCTGCATACCACGGGCCGGTGGGTGTACCTGACGGCGGTGCTGGATCTGCATGACCGGAAAGTCATCGCTGGGTCTTAAGCGTCGACCTGGAGAGCGGGCATACGGCCACCCGCGCCCTGGAAATGGCCGTTACTCACCGGCTCCCTGTTTTTCTGGTACGATTCAATGACAAAAGAATCAGGAGCGGGATTTGTGGAAGACTGCCGGAGGGGTTTCCAGGATTGCCGTTATGGACGATGGGAGGGGAACGGTCCGGGGATTTTCACGAACGGCGCCGTCCTTGCATTTCGGAGCCTTCACCCCTTTCATGTTTTGCCGATTATGGCGAATGTGGATCAGCCTGTCCCCCCCATTGCAAACCCCGGATTTCGCCCATCCGCATACCGCAAAGCGCCCCCAGGAGGACAGCCAGCCGGTGGCGGGGATCAGATATAGACTGGATGAATGTTTTTACCGTAGATGGCGGCGCAAACTGAATCAAGGGCAACATTTTTCGGGCGCATACCAATTCCTTAAAACACGGAATGTCACTTTCCGGTGTCACTCGTGCTTTTTTAAGGGTTATGCCGCTCGTTTTTGGGTAGGTTATAAATCACTATACATTACATTATAAGAAATTAGCTTATTTGCCCAGAAGAAGACTCGAACTTCCATGCCGGTGAAGGCACTGGTACCTGAAACGAATCAGGGGTCTAATCTAGGCTATCCACGGTTTATCTTGACGCAGCATGATTTTGGAAAGACTTTCGCAACTCTTTATTATATAAAGAATTAGATTGCCTTTTGTTATCATCCTTTGTCTCTGTTAATCTTACATCATCTGGAAAAAAAGGTCAAGTTAAATGTGTTTTTTAAAAAAGTATCAGTTTTGTATCAGTCGCTATGCGTTTGTTGCCGATAGGAAGGAGTAACTCGCCGCCATTTGGCGGAGCAGCGTCATCAGCCCCGAAGACCGGGTTGAACATGGCCTCCCCAATCTATGTATAGAATTTTCAGCTTGTCTTGTAAGCTGGGTTAAAATATGATAAATTTAGACTATATTTTACAGGAGGTTCTTATGCAGCAGGCAGCCATAACGTTTTCCGATGATTTGTTACTCTCTTTGAATATGTCTGTAAATGAGATTGTTTCCTCCATGCGGAAAGAGTACGCTGCGAAGATGTACCAGGAGGGCAAGCTGACCCTTGGGCAGGCGGCGGAATTCTGCGGGGTGTGTCTGTATGATTTTACCGCGCTCCTTGCTGTTCAGGATATTCCGGTTATCAACTATGATCCCGAAGATTTGGATCGGGAGCTTGAAAGCATTGGCGTTCTATGATTGTTATTTGCGATTCGGCGCCACTCTTTGCCTTGGCGGTATGCGGCCAGCTTCATTTGCTTGAAAAACTCTATGACGAAGTATTGATCCCGAAGGCGGTTTATCAGGAAGCAACAGTGCCGGGCAAGCCCCACGCTGATAACATTGCTGAATGGGCGCGGGGCAAGGTTGTTGAAATAACCGATACGGAACTTTTCCGCGCTATCAAGTTGGCCCTGCATAAGGGTGAAGCGGAAGCGATTACCCTGTATAAGGAGAAGTCCGCTGATTTTCTTTTAATTGACGAAAAGAAAGGCCGGAAGGTGGCGGAATACTATGAGGTTAAAATCATCGGTACAATTGGGCTGTTGCTGAAAGCGAAACAAGAAGGAATTGTACCCCGGATTAAACCATTCATCGAGTTATTACAGCAATCCACTATACGGATTGCCCCGGAGTTGTACCAAAAAGCCTTGGAACGTGCTGGGGAAACCGGCGTATTTTAGCCGGGAGATAATGGACTTGTTCAACAACCCGGTTGGTTATCGGCCAGCCAAAGGCTGGCTTGCAAGTCCGGGCAAAATGCTCCGTATTTTGCTGTTCTTTTGTACGGATATGTATTTTCTTTTCTCCGGCGATGGCATACCGCCCCACAAGGGGCGGTGGGGTAGGTTTATAAGTTTGTAAGTTTTGCTTTTTGTTGTTCGCTCAGGATGTGGTTAAAAACGCAAACATCGCATTTTGACTGGTCTTTGCAGCGGAGGCAGACCTCAAAGGAATCGAATATGGCGGGCAACAGCTGGATTATACGGTCTATGGCCTGAATCATGTTGCGGTCCATAGCCCAGGCAAGACGGCGGACGGCTATAGCTGCCGGCGTGGAAAATTGTGGAGTGTAGGGCTTTTTAGGCCTGACACGTTCTGCAGTGATGGTGCGGTTATTCATAATGAATACCCCCTGATGTGTTGTAACCCCCGATTGCTAAGACCGGAAGGCTGACCAGGGATACCCCCAGCCATGACCCCAGGCCCACCCTTTTGTTTTTCCCCGTTAAGAGGGGCGGGCCTTTTTGGGGGGCCACCCCCCATCCCCCCAGGCCCGCCCCTTAGGGGAAAAACCCGCCACCGATTGACCTTGCCAAAAAAGGGAATAAAGGCGCATAATGTGGCATATAGAAACGATAAAAGCCCCCATGTGCAAAAAATCATGCCCCGGCCCGCAGGGTTGGCACGGTATTTGCCCGCCCGCTCACCGGGCGGAAAAGCAAATACCGTGCCAAAGGGGTTTTGCGGAGTAATTGTCCCGGCATATGGGAAAATACGGCGGAATTGTTTGGGAATTTTTTACAATTCGGAAAAGGATGTAACTGATACCTATGGATTACAAGATAGTTTTTGTAAATGCAGATGAGATTAAAGGTGAGGATGAGTTTGTAATAAATTACAAAATAGTAGCTGGCCCAGAAAACTATATTCAACGTGAAAAGAAACTAAAATTATTGAAGGACTATTATATCACTTGTGAGTCGCAAGTTTTTGAGATAAAAAGATGAACCGGTAGAAAGGCCTTGCCGCTTGCGTTACGATGAAATTAGCACACAACATCGGACGACAAGAGGGGGTCTTTCCATGTTCC
>JAITBO010000332.1 GCA_031283505.1 Treponema sp.
CCGACGACCTGTATAACACGATGCGGAGCAGCGGTTTCAAGACAATAGCCGCCACGCAAACCGAGGGCCTGCTTGCTCTGTAGCTGCTCGTCAACCCTTTTTGCGACTATCACCAAAAATGTAGACATTGCCCCTTGAAATGCTTTTTCCAGGAAATTTTGTGACATTTCACATATCATGAAATTTAGTATAATCACCCTGCCAGTATCCTGATCGTAATAGCCTTTACTTATTTCCAGGCAATATTGTAATATTATGTTTTACAGAAGAGGAGAATACCGGTTGCGGATAGCCTTAGTCCATTATCATTTGCGCCGAGGGGGTGTTACCTCGGTGATTACACATCAGGCGGCGGCCCTTATGGAAGCGGGAGACGATGTTCTTGTAATCTCCGGAGAGCCGTTGGAGGCGCCGCTGGTTGTCTCTTCGGGGAGCGGAGCGGCGGGCAGGGAAATCCCCGTGGCAGTGGTGGAAGGGCTGAAATACGACCGGTTCCGGAAGCCGGCGGAGCCGCCCGTTCCGCTGCATGAGGCGGGGAAAGAACTGGCGGACGGCATACAGGCGGCCATGACCGGCGTCTGGGGAGAGGCGGCGGATATTGTTCATGTTCACAACCCTTTAATCCGTAAAACAGCCGCGCTGCTTCCCGCCATCAACATTCTGAACAGCCGGGGTCTGCGCCTTCTGTTGCAAAATCACGATTTGGCCGAAGATTTCCGTCCCGATGTCTATGTTGACGGAGAGGACTATCCGGTGAATTGTCACTACGCGGTAATCAACAGCCGGGACTATTCCTTCCTGCACCGGGCCGGACTAAAGCTTGAGGGGCTCCACCTTATCCCCAATGAGGTGGTTCCGGTGACGGTGACCGGGGGCCTGGAGCGGAGCCGTTACCTCTACCCGGTCCGGGCAATACGCCGGAAAAACATAGGCGAGGCCCTGCTCGTGTCCCTGTTTATCCCCAAAGGAAGGACGGTGGCCGTTACTCTGCCGCCGACTACGGAACAGGATGAATCTGTTTACCGGAACTGGGTGAATTTTGCCAGGGAACTGGAATTGCCTGTGGAATTTGAGGTGGGAACCAGGGAGAGTTTCGCCGATGTGTTCGGCAGCGCCTTGGCGGTACTGAACACATCGGTCAAAGAAGGTTTCGGCTTTTCCTTTCTGGAACCCTGGACTGCGGACAGGGCGGTTCTGGGACGGCGCATTGATTATGTATGCAGGGATTTTGAGGACGCGGGGGTTAAATTCACTTCCCCGGCAAAGAAGGCAAACCTTTTTTACACGGCTATCAATATCCCTATGGAATATATCGCGTCGCCAGTGCTTAAAAACAAAATGGAACATACCATGACCGCCATCTATGAAGCCTTTGGGCTGGAGCCGCCGCCTTATGTGATTAGAATGATGGACGATATGATTTTTACCGAACAGACGATTGATTTTGGCCGTTTGGACGAGGAATTGCAGGCCGGCGTCATCCGTATTATGACTTCCAATAACGCGGTGTACCGGGAGATCGCCGCGCTTAACCCCTTCCTGGCAGGACTTGCGGACTGGCAAAGCGACGAGGAACTCATAGCGGAAAACAACCTGAAGATCCGTGAAGCTTATGGGAAAGAACGGATCGCGGATATTCTGAAGCGGACTTATCAATCAGTCATGAATACCCCTATACTTCACAAGCTCTCGAAGATACTGCTTCTTGAATTATACCTGGACCCCCTGCGGCTTTCCCTGGTCGGGGTCGGTCATGTATGAAGACCTCATCGCCCTGATTCGGAATTCCGCGTCTCCCATGATGCCTGCACCCGCGCCGCCATTGCCGCCGGATTATGAGGAACTAGTCTATCCCGGTCTGCGGTCTGCGCCTATTCCCGGCATACGGGCGGTTGTCTTTGATATATACGGCACCCTTTTTATCTCCGCTGCCGGGGACATAGGTACCGGAGGCGGCTATATGCGGGGTAATCCGGACAGCCTTGCCCTGCAATTCGGGGAAGCCTATACCGGAGAGGAACTCAAAGAGTATTTCCGTTCCGAAGTGTTGAAAACCCATGAGGAGCTTTTTGCGAAAACCCCCTATCCCGAAGTCCGGGTTGAGGATATCTGGGCCGGTTTTCTCAAACAGGCAGCCGCCGGAGGGACGCCTTCCGGCGGTTTCGCCATGAGCCCTGAGGAATTGGCCCTCCGTTACGAACTTGCGGTGAACCCCGTATACGCCATGCCCGGCGCCCTGGAAACCATCAACGCCTTAAAAGACGCGGGGCTTGTCCTGAGCCTTATCTCCAACGCCCAGTTTTTTACCCCCCTTCTCTTTGACGCCCTGCTCGGCGCTTCCCCCGCCGCCCTGGGTTTTGACCGGGACCTCTCAATTTACTCATACGAAGCCGGTGAAGCAAAGCCCTCCCCGGCTCTTTTCGCCAAGGCCCGGGCCCGTCTTGCGGCCCTGGACATAGCCCCGGAAGCCGTTCTCTACGTGGGGAACGATATGCTTAACGACATCTATGCCGCAGCTTCCGCCGGTTTCAAGACCCTGCTCTTCGCCGGGGATGGCCGTTCTTTGCGCCTCCGGGAGGACAACCGGTTCATCAGGAACACCCGTCCCGCCGCCGTGATTCGCAGCCTTACGGACATACCCGCCCTGTGCGGCGTTCCCTTTCGCGTGTAAAGAGGCAGGATAAAGGCATAGGAATTTTACCCTCTTGTTTTGGGCGCATTTCCGGCGTTGAACACCTTCGGTGTTCAACGCCGGAAACCGGGCTATCGTTCCAATCTTTTTTGCCCGCCTTGGGCGGGCAAAAAAGGATTTTCACTCTATCCCTTGCGCAACCCGCCAGGGATGGCGGGTGTCATTACCGTGAGTTTTTGCGGATCAAAAACTCGAAGCTGAAAAAGGGCACGGATGCCGTTTTTCAGCACTATCCCTTGCGCGGAAGATCCGGCGGATCTCCGCTATCTCCGGTACCAAGCGCCCTTGCATTACCAGCACAGTCTGATATCGGTACTAGATGTAGGGGATAGGGTCTGACCCCAGACGCTACTGGTAGCGGTGGGGTCAGACCCTAAAGTAAACGCATATAGAGTGCCAGGCGCCCCTGCGTTTCCCCCTCGGCACGAATAAATTCGGGAGGGGTAGCCGCCCCTGTGTTTGGAAGCGGCGGCCCGTCAGGTCCCGGCGGATCAGTGTCCGCCGGGACCGGGGATTACCAAGTGCCGTAGGGATCCTGGTAGTAGAACAAATCGTCGTCTTCTTCCAGGGTGTTATCTTTATGCCGGAAGCCTGATGAGACCGCATGGCCTTTGTTGTCCACGATGTTGTCTGACAAGTCCTTTACAAGATTGCGTTTATCCTCAGGGCTGATAGGACCGTCAGAGCCG
>JAITBO010000055.1 GCA_031283505.1 Treponema sp.
GAAGGGCGGAACCCGTATAACCTGATTGATTCCGGCGTGCAGACCGATCTCCGCCGTCATGTCTTTGCGCGGAAAAGCCCCGGCGGGCCCCTGCGCCTATTTAGTGTCTGTCCACAAAGTCGGTTACTTTGTGGACAGACCTTGCATTTTCTCACCTAAAAGCTGCGAAAATGCAGATTTTAAGGTAGTCGCGGACCTACAGTCCGAGTCCACAAAGCCGGTTACTTTACGGACAGACTCTAAGTAATAGACTTGTTCAAAAACCCGGTTGGTTCTCGAACAAGTCCTGCAAAATGCTCTGCATTTTGCCATTTTTAAGTAGTTGCTGTTCAGAAACTGAAGTTTCTGAACAACTCCAATGAATTCGATGATGTCCTGACGAAGGAAAGGGAGGGACTCCCTAACTACACCCGTCAACTTGCTCCACAAGTCTCTTGCGTTTCCGTTGCCTCCCCATGGGGTTTCTGATGACCGCGAAAACGGCCTACCTTACCCCCACACCCTCGTCTAAACGCCTTTTTTCTAAACCATCGAACGCACGTTACTTAATTTCCACCCTGGAACTTGATACTGTAATACTTCTCCGGAACCGTCTGCTCGGTAGTAGGGAGGAAACCTTTGCCCAGGATGTAGGTGTCCATGTAAACCAAAATCTGGTTCCGGGCGCGGATCCCGGTATTAGCGTCCACATAGAAACCGCCGTTCCACTTGGCTCCGGGGGTGAATTCACCCAGAGCGGCGTAGAGGTCGTTTACGCTGTCCGGTTTTGCTTTACCGTCCAGGATCCGCTTGGCAAATTCGCCGAGCCCCGCGCTGACCGTAAAGCCGTAAGAGAAGGCCCAGGTGCCGAATTTACCGGCGCCGCCCTTGGCGACCACCGCTTCTTCAACCTTCTTGAGGATGGCAGGGAAATTGCCCGCTTCTGCGGAAAGGTCTATACCCAGGGCGCCGGGATAACCCATGAGGGGGGAGGGAAGGTCGGCTTCCACGAACATCCCGCCGTACTGGAGGAGCTGCCGAAGCAAGGGTTCCGTGTGGGCATCATTGGTACAGAAGAAGACCGTGTTCTTGCCATAGGTATTCACCCACTGAGGAGTCTGTTCCAGGATGTACTGCTGGGCCCCAGCTATCCCCACATCGGAGGTCGGGTCCGGGGCGGTTACAAAGACGAATTTGATGCCCAGATCATTACAGGCGGCTTCGAAAATCTGCCGGCGGAGTCCCAGGGACTCGTAGGACATATGCCGGGGAAAGGAGATATGCACGAAGGTGTCCGCCCCAAGCTGTTTGGCCGCCCAGATGATGGTGTAGCCCCGGGAAATAAAGTCGGCGCTGATGGCGAGATCGGCGGCTTGCTGTATGACCAGAGGGTCCTCGTGGGATTCGCCGGCCAGGAGCAGAATATCAGGCCGACGCTCACGGACACGCCGGAAAGCTTCGGCGGCACCGGGAATAGCCTGGTTAAAAACAATAGCTTTCATCAGGGGATCGTCCGCCAGGGCGACAGTCTGGGAAATGACCACTTCCTGCTGATCCATAAAGTTATCCGGGTAAGTGACGTGCTGAATCATGCCGCCTTCGGAAACCCTTCCATACCGGCGAATCATTTCTTCCGCGCCCCGCAAATCGTCTTCCGACTGGGAGACCGTGCCGGTCAGGATGCCGATGTGGTAGGGACCGTTAACCTTCCACGTCTTTTCGGTGGTAGTGGTACGGGCCGCCTGCTTGCCACCCCCGGCAAAAACCAGGGCCGTGCCCAGAATAAGAGCAAAAATCATCAAACCAAATCTTTTCATCATTCTTCCTCCATAAATAATATCGAATATATTTATTGAGTTCTATTTTTCCCTTGATATGCCCTATCTGTCAATGACCCTTAATGGAATGGCAGGGCAACGTCATTTAACCACGCCGAACCTAAGGTTCGACTACTCGAACAAACATGAACTTTTGCGTTGAAATTTCGGAATGATCCCCGGTTTGTCTTTGCTGTTTAAGGAAAAAGAAGGCTTTATTCATGGCGCGGGGGTTCCTCAGCGGGACAAAATCTCCGCTGTTTCCACCGGGCCTCTCTTATGCTTCTTCAGGAATACGCCCCTTTCCATACGATGTCGAGGTACTTCTCCGGGTCTGTGTCCCCTTCGGTACTGAAAAGCAGGATCACTGATTCCCTGTTGAGTCCCAGAGCCTCCCTGAAATCCGCCAGGGACTCGTCCCGTATGACGGACACAAGGAGGCCGCAGCCCACAGCGCCGGACTCTCCCGAAATGACCTGTGGGTCGCCGCGCAGGGGAGCGCCTAAAATGCGCATACCCAGAGCCGCAAGTCTATCGGGGGCCGACACAAAGAAAGCACTGTGATTCTTGAGAATTTGCCAGGAAATAATGTTGCCCTCTCCGCAGGCAAGGCCGGCCATAATGGTATCGAGCTTTCCCCCTACCGGCACCAGATGTCCGGCTTTGGCGGACCGGTACAGGCAGTCTGCGGCGGAAGCTTCAACGATAGTGGTTACCGGGCAGTTGTCCGGGTACATATTGGAAAAGAACCCCTGCACGGAACCGGCAAGGGACCCCACTCCGGCCTGCACGAATATATGAGTGGGCCGCTCAACGCCGGCTTCCCTGAGCTGATCCTGGGCTTCAAATGACATGGTCCCATAGCCCTGCATGATCCATGAAGGGATTTCCTCATAACCGTCCCAGGCCGTATCCTGCACCATAACGCCAGCAGGGTCATGGGACGCCTTTTCACTGGCAAGCCGCACTGCGTCATCGTAATTAAGGTTAGTAATACTGGCGTCGGCGCCTTCGTTCAGGATATTCCGCAGCCTGGTTTGGGACGATCCTTCGGGCATTAATACTACCGCTTTCTGTCTGAGCTTGTTAGCGGCCCAGGCAACACCCCGTCCATGGTTTCCGTCAGTGGCGGTATAAAAGGTGATGTCCCCCAGCACCCGCTTAGTCTCGTCGGATACCAGCGCCGGGTAGTCAACGCCATCCCTGTTGAGCCTGCCGGCGATGTACCGCGCAATGGCGTAGGAACCTCCCAGAACCTTGAAGGCGTTGAGTCCGAAACGGCAGGATTCATCCTTTACAAAGACGCCTTTTACCCCCAGCATCTTCGCCAGATTTTCCAGATTCGCAAGAGGAGTCCTCTTATAGTGGGGAATACTGCTGTGGAAACGATGGGCCTTTGCCGTTTCTTCAAGGGACATCAGGGCAAGGAACTTTTCTCCGCCGTCTCCGGGTATGGCGTTTTTTATCCAGGCGATTTGTTCTTTCATATACAGACTCCATTGAGCCTGTTCCAAAACTAATTGACTGTACGCTAAACGCACACGGTTTTGGAACAGCCTCCATTGCTTAACTTAATTTCACCATAGTTGTTTAGCCGTTATCCCGGTCATCTGCGGAAAGACCTTCTTTCCGCCCGGCGCAGGATCATTTCTCCCGCGATGCTGACGGCTATTTCTTCCGGTGTTTCGGATTTTATGGGCAGCCCTATGGGAATATTGATACTGTTCAACAGTTCTCCGCTCACCCCTTCATTGAGCAGTTCCTGTTTAACCTTCGCCGCTTTGGTTTTGCTGCCGATGACGCCGATATACGCGCAGTTTTTGTGTATCACCTGCCGCAGGACAGCGATATCCCATGCGTGGGTTACTACCACTATGTAATCATTGGGACCTACACCGCACTTTTCGCCTATGCTGCCATAATCACCGGCGATTAAATCCCAGGCTGTGGGGAAGAGTTCCCGGCTTACGAAGTCTTCCCGGTTGTCAAAAACAACGCAGCGGAATCCAACGGAGGCAAGCAGCGGCTGAAGCGCCTGGGCTACGTGCCCTCCCCCGAAAATAAACGCCTTGCCTGCAAAGTTGACGGGTTCGCCGTAGATGCGCCGGTCTCCGGCCTTGAGCAGAACCCCCCTGTTCCGGGTCAGGGCTTTTATATCCGTTTCGTTCAGATTCATTCCTTCCGGGGGCAGGTCCACCGCATAGACGGTCATGGTCCAATCGGAAGGAGCGGTCAGGTCTATAAAGAGCCAGAGGTCTTCGTCTTTTTCCAGGCGGGCGATACAGGTCCGCAGAAGAGTTATGGTTTTTTCGTCACTTCCGGCAATAAACTGAAAAAAAACATCCACGTCTCCGCCGCAGATCATCCCCAGTTCTTCTTCATCATTTTGGTAGAGCCGGTAGGTCTTGCGCCGGGATTGCCGCCGTTCCAAAAGGTCCCCGGCGAATTGTACGGCCTTGTACTCCGCCGCGCCTCCGCCTATGGTTCCGCAGACCCTGCCATTTTTATCTACCAGCATATGAGCGCCCGCGCTCCGGGGACTGGAACCGGCTTCCGCTACGATGGTGGCCAATACCGTGTCTTCACCGGCGTTTGTTTTTTCAAGGATGGTCCCGAACAGGTCCTTAATGCGCACCGGTTTTATCCTGTTCATATTTTTGGGACTTTCGGCAGAGAAGCAGGTATTTGAGAAACTCCCGCGGCGAGTCCGGAACGGTCCCGGCGGATACTCCGGCGGAAAGCTCACTGGTAAAAGGGAAGGGGATGACCGGTTCCCCGCCGCCGGGGTCCGCCGCGCCGGAAAGGACGGCGCCGAAGGCCAGGGGCGTGTTGTCTTCAGGACGGAGATCCCCGTATTCCGGGGGGCAGAACTCATCGGCGTAGACCAGAACAGTTTCTCCGGCGGAACCGGAGAGGACCGGGGCGGCGGCGGCCAGCAGTGCGGAACGGAAACCGTCCGCCGGGTAAACCGCCGTATAGCCCGCCGTAAGTCCCAGAGCCATGGCTGCCAGGGCCGGCGGCGTATTGAAGACCGAGAGAGAGAAAGCCGCCGGCAGTACGGACTGATCCTCGATGATCATTCTGTTAATTTTGAACTGCCGGGTTATTTCTCCCCGGAAAGACAGGAATACTACCTTCGTATCTTCCCTGATGGGTATAAGATCATGCAGGACTTGTATGGTCATGCGGGAAATCTGGCTCAAGCGGCGGCGGAATATGGGGTCCGTAAAGGCCAGGTCCGGGCCGTCCTTTATCGCCGGAATATCCCTTTTTCCCCCGGCCCATTCATCCCAGGCATGGGGATCGCCGAAACCGGGGGCCCAGGCGGTGAACCGGGTGATAAAGGGCATAGTCCCGGCAGAACGGGCGCTCACCGGCATTTTCTGTACATGAGGAGGGAATAGCAATTGGAACCCAGGTTGTGATGAGCTGTTTTAAGTTCAAACCCGGCCCGTTCCACTGCCGCGTTAAGTTCCGCAAAACGGTACATCTTGCTGTTCCCGTTAGCCATACAGGTAAAATAGAGGGATGTCGCCTGGAGAGAGTAGGCGGAAGCCGCGAACCGCTGTTGATCCCAAAGGGGTTCCAGCACATAGACATCGGTTTCCGGGCCTGCGGCACGCCTTACCCTGGAGAGGATCTCCGTCACTTCTTCCAGAGCAAAGCAGTCCAGGAACTGGCTCATCCACACGGTGTCGGCGCCTTCCGGGAAGACAGCCGCCGTGTCCAGCACATTGCAGGGAAAGACGGCTATGCGTTCGGCAAATCCCGCATCTCCGGCGTTTTTTTCCGCCGCCGCTGCCTGCCCCGGCAGGTCTATGATGGTAACCCGCACATCGGGATCATAACGGCAGCAACTTATGGCCCATTTCGCCGTATTCCCCCCTATGTCAAAGAGGTTCCGGGGCTTTTCGGCGAACACCAGGGGCAGAGCGTCAGGAAAGGCAATATCCGAATAGAAGTGATCAAAAGCAAACCAGCTCTTTTTTATCTTTTTCGGAAGGGACGAGAGGGCTTCGTAGAGGGTACGCCAGGAATCCCCAAAGACCTTAAGCCCCTCCGGTTTTCCGTTTTTTATTGATTCAGCGAGTTCAAACGCCCCTTTATAGCACACATCGTTTACAAAGTTGAAGTTGATCCGGCTCATGCTGTCTTCCAGCAGAAACCAGCCCGTCTTTCCCAGCACGAACCGCTCTTCTTCCGGCGGACCGCCAGCCGTATCGGGTCTAAGTTTGAGCACGTTCATACCCAGGGCAATCTCCATCAAAACCCCTGCGCCGTAAAGGGAAACCCCCGCCGCCCCGGAAACCCCGGCGCGGGTAAGCCCTGTTTCTCCGACGTCAGAAATCTTCCCCAGAATCCCCAGTTCCAGGAGGGCCCGTACCGCCTGAAAGGTGAGGGGAGAGAAGGCTATTTTTTGAGCCTCGAATTTTGCGTCTATTGCAGGTATTTTATCCGCGATATAATTACTTTTTCCCATAAATATGATAAGCCTTTTTCAGAACGGGTATAAAAAATAAGGATAAGCCGTAAAGATTGAAATTACTAAAAATCAATCAACGAACAGCCCTTTTAGAAAGCATAGCCCAAGCTACCGGTAGAAATCAATAGACCGCATTGCCTAATAATTAATCTAGTCGAAAAGGGGCGGTTGCCCGGAAACAAAAACCTAGCCAAAATCAGGCCACCGGGGCCCGGCCATCCTCATGACAGGAGGCTTTTTCACCATGCTTTTTTTCCCGGTTTAGTTTCAAGAGCTGCCCAACCGCCTCGTTCAGCCTCCGGTTCATTACTACCGGGTTATACCCCGCCCTCCGCCGCAGGAGCTCGGCCTTGCACTCCTCGGAAATATCAGGCGATTCCATCAGCCGTTCATAGGGTGTCCTCGGCTCCTTTTCGTAGACCTTCCGGTAGCGACCGTCC
>JAITBO010000091.1 GCA_031283505.1 Treponema sp.
CCGTGTAATCTCGCTTTCCGCCTTCTCCCGAATCTCAAGGCTCATCTTCGCCTTTCCTGTCTCGGGCCAGAACTCTTTTTTTTTAAGGACAGGAGTTCTTCCGCAAGCCCGGCTATCACTTCGTCCTTCTGTTTGAGCCTCGCTTCCAACTCCGCCGCCTTCCGCCCTTCGGCCTTCGCCGACACGTCAGGCCTTTTGATCTCGAAGATATGTTCCGCGCCTTCGAGCAACTGCTGCGGGAACTTCGTTTCCGACGCCAGTGAAGATATTATTCGGGTGTATGTCATAGCCTTCGGCAACCGCGCTTATTGATTTCCCGTCTTCAAAGATTTCTCTGAGAGCTTTTACCTTTTCTTCCGGTGTAAACCTTCCCCTTTTGCCCATCTTTTCCTCCAGGGGCTTTATGGTTACACCTTATAAGATACCCTCAAATTCGGCAAGTTCAGCGTGAGCAGGACACGGCTTTGTTGGCACCCGTCTCGCAACTCGCCTTATTGCCGCCGGACACACGGTAAAAATCGCCGATAAAAACGATAGCAGGAAATATCCCCATCTTCGCCTGTATGCGGATGTTCGGGAGTTGGACACGCTGGAAAAGGCTCTTGCCGATTCTAACGTTGTGGTCAATCTTGCCGCGGAACACCGGGACGATGTTACACCAAAATCCTTGTATGATAATGTTAATGTAACCGGTGCGGAGAATGTATGCAAGACTTGTACAAAACTCGGTATCAGGAAAATTATTTTTACCAGTTCTGTAGCGGTTTATGGATTTGCGCCTATCGGAACTGATGAAACCGGCGCTGCCAATTACTTTAACGACTACGGGCGCACTAAATGGCTTGCGGAAGAAAAATACCGGGCCTAGCTTGCTTCTGATCCCGAAAATTCTTTAACCATTATCAGGCCCACGGTAATTTTCGGCGAACAAAACCGAGGGAATGTGTATAACCTGCTGCGGCAGATTGCGGGCGGCAAGTTTCTTATGGTCGGAAAAGGGACTAATGTCAAATCCATGGCTTATGTTGAAAATGTCGCCACTTTCATCGAGTACAATCTGCATAATCCACCCGGCGAACATTTATGTAACTATATTGACAAACCTGATTTTGACATGAACACCTTAGTTAGCGAAGTACATCGTATCTTGGGAAAATCCGGCAGACTGTTTCACTGGCCCTATTGGATGGGGTACACCGGGGGACTCTGTTTTGATTTGCTGGCAAAAGCCTTGCACAAAAAACTGCCCGCCAGTTCTATCCGGGTGAAAAAGTTTTGCGCCAACACCATGTTTAATTCTGCCAATATAAAAACAACTGCTTTCAAGCCGCCGATAAGCCTCGCGGAAGGACTTGAGCGAACCATCACATACGAGTTTATCGACAAAATAACCGGTGAGCTCATTTATACCGAATAAGCGTTATTTCTATCGGTATACGTTGTATACTCCCTACCCTGCCTTCAAGAAAGGATACGCCCCATGAACACCGCCCTACGGCAAAGGGTTATCCGTTACCTTTGCGCAAAAGATAAAAACACGGAAACCGTGGACGAAGACTTAGCCGTTTGCTTTCACGCCTTTGAAAGCGGTTTTGACGACGGCGTCCCGTTCACCCTGTATGCTCCTCTTGCCAATAAACTTGTTTTGTATGTGTACGAGGAGAACTGTGACTATTTGGGAAGCTCCCGGTGCTTGTTTAACGATAAATGCAGGAAAATCGTTGAGGGCCTCTCGGAGATAGCGGTTATACTTATCGATTTGGCCGAAAACGGTTATGTCACCCTGGAATATTCGGGGAAGAGCCGGAATGAACTTCCCGCAGATTATACAAAGAACTGGCGGAAGTATGAAAATATCTACCCAAATGAGAGCGACGCCCTGAGCTGCATTATGG
Organism: Treponema sp.; assembly: GCA_031283505.1. Next base: position 1,896 of record JAITBO010000091.1, read on the forward strand.
CCGTAAAGATCACGCCTGCCGGGGAACTGCACCGCCTCAATCAGCGGCGCAGGCCGGTTCTCCACCGCAACCGTTAATTCTTTTATCGTATATCCCGATTATATCCTGACGCAAAAAAGCCCTGTCTGGTACGCCGGCGCAGGGCTTTTTTTGCGAATTTTTTCCTTCTTTCCTTCCACAAAAATCATACATTTGCCCAGCTAAGAATTGCCGCTTGAGCCGCTTTCATAACCCGCCCGGCTGGTCTTGACGCGGCTTTGTGGGGTTCAGGCTAAAACCTTACAAAACCACGATTTTAAGATGACGCTCGTTTCAAAACTTCAGTCTTGAAACGAGCCCCGCTTATTTACACATATAACAGCCGGTCCATAAGAAGAATGTTCTCCTCAGGCGACGCGGCGGGGACTTCGCAGCCTGCGGCGATGCACGTGTTTGCCGCCGCGGCATCAACGCAACGGCGGACCTGTTCCTCCACATACAGGGGACTTCCCCTGAGCATCACCGCCACCGGATCAACGTTACCGCTTACCGCTGTCGCGGTTCCCTTGAAAACTTCCACCGCCTCCGCAAAGTCAACCATCCAGTCTATATCTATAATATCCGGGCCTGCCTGAACAAGCGGCTTCAGAAGCGGACTGATGTTGCCGCAGATATGAAGTTTGACCCGTCCGCCGCAGGAATGGATGTACTCCACCAGCGCTTTATCCCAGGGCAAACCGTATTTTTCGTAGAGAACAGGGCCGATAAGGGACGCCGCCGCGTTGCCCAAACCGATAAAATCCGCTCCGGCGTCTATCTGGGCTTTGGCGAAACGTTTCTGCTGTTCAAATATAACATCAAAAAATTCCGGCAGATACGCTTCCTCCAGGGCAAGGTCCGTAAGCAGGTTATTGAGTCCCCGGAGATCCGCTGCCTCGGCAATACAGCCTTCAATCCAGCCGATAACCGGATAATCCCCGGCTACTTTCTGCCGCAAAAGCTCGCAGCCCTTAACCCTGTCCAGGGTACGGGGGCTGTCCAGAGGGTCCGGAAGCCGCAGGACGGACAGATCAAAATCATCGGTGATGAGGGGAGTCTTTGCGTAAGGATTACCGTCTTCGGGAAATACCACCTCCGCACCGAAGGCCGAAGCCTCCCTCATGGGATCGGAGATCGTACTGACATAATCAACTCCGTATTTTTCGGCGCAGATAAGGTTCCCCTCAACCAGTTTCCGATAATTCTGAATATACTCGCGGTACGATACTCCCGCTTCCCGGGCAACGATAGACATAAAGATATTCAGATTGGGAATTTTATCCACCGGTTCCCCTGCCAACCGGGCGTTTATCCTTTCCATAGAAGTCATTATTTTCTCTCAAATCCCCGCTCGCAGGTTCGCGTGCGGTTACGGGCGGAATTTGGTTGATTTACCCGCATACGTGTTCGTCCCCAAAAGGCGGCACGGCGTGGGGCTCAAGTAAAGCCCCCCGTATGCGAGTAATCTCAACCCAGACCCGCCTTACGCCGGGTATACACATCGTAGAAGACGGCCAGGAGCAGGATGATAGCCCTGACCACCTGCTGCCATGCGGCGCCAAGGTTCATCAGGGACATCCCGTTGTTGATGGCGCACATGATAAGGCCGCCGACCACGACCCCCAGTACCGTGCCGATGCCGCCGGAGGCGGAAACCCCGCCGATGTAACAGGCCGCGATGGCGTCCATTTCGTAGCCCTGGCCGGACTGGGGCAGGGCGGAGTTCATATAGCCCGTGGAAACAACCGCGGCAAGCCCCGACAGCAACCCCATCAGGGTGAATACCACAAAAACCACCAGTTCTGAGTTAATGCCCGACAGTTTTGCGGACCGGGCGTTACCGCCGACGGCATAGATGTATCGGCCCAGGATCGTGTTGTTCATCATAAAGTGAAAGATGAAAATAGTTATTGCAAGGACGGCCACAACAATCGGCATTCCCCGGTAGGTTGCAAACCGCTCGCATAGCGCCAGTATCAGGGCGCTTATGATCACTATTTTCGCGATGAGCGCTCCCGTGGGGCTGACTTCAAAGTTATTTTTAATTCTATTCTTCCGGGAAATAAATTCGAGAACGATAAACAGCACAACAACCACTGCCCCTATAATGAGGGGAAGCAGATCGAAGGTCCGGCTTTCACCGAGCCACAGATTGGGAAAGTATCCCGAAGCCATCTGTTTGTAGCCGTTGTCCTTAAGGGCGATGGGGTTGAGGTTGGTAACGATGTAACTCAAGCCCCGAAAGAGGAGCATCCCCGCAAGGGTGGCGATAAAGGCGGGAATATTCATGTAGGCTATCCAAAAGCCGTAAAAGGCGCCGACAAGAAGCCCTATGCCCAAGGCGACGAGCAGGGTCGGCAGCATCCCTATTCCCGTATTGTAGATCAGCGCACTTATGGCCCCGATAAAAGCGCAGACCGAACCCACCGAAAGGTCGATACCCAGGACAATAATTACCATCACCATCCCTGTCGCAAGGATAAGTACATAACTGTACTGAATAAGGATGTTGGTAAAGTTACGGGACGAAAAATTATTCCCGTGGGTAAGGAAAGAAAAGACGATCATAATCAGCGCTAATATAAGGAACATCGAATAGCTCCTTAGATTACTCATAAGTAAGTTGCCGATTCCGTTTTTTTTGACGGCCATATCACTCATACCTTTAACCTCTCCTTAATTGGAAGTCTGTCAATTAAAAGTCTGTCAATAATGCAGCTCCGTTGTTGACAGCGCTAACCTACCAGGGCCATGTGCATAATTTTTTCCTGTGTTGCCTCATCGTGGTCCAGCACACCCTTGATTTTTCCCTCGTTCATCACATATATCCTGTCCGCCATGCCTAAAACTTCGGGCAGTTCGGAACTGATCATGATCACGCTTTTTCCCCGCGCAACCAGATCGTTGAGTATCTCGTAAATTTCCGTTTTAGCGCCGACATCAATGCCCCTTGTCGGCTCATCAACAATAAAAATATCAGGATCGGCCAGAAGGATACGGCTTACCACTACTTTCTGCTGGTTCCCGCCTGAAAGATTCCGCGCGAGCTGATTGATGGACGGGGTTTTAATCCGCAGTTCCTGCCGGTATCTTTCGGCTTCCGCTATCTCCTTTGCGGACAGCACCAGCCCGAACCGGGAAAATTTTTTCTTAAGGGAAGAAGCGGATATATTGTTTTTTATGCTCTGTATCAGGATAAGCCCCAGGTTTTTCCGGTCCTCCGAAACATAGCCGATACCGGCGTCAAGAGCCTCTTCCGCCGAATGGAGGCTAAACTTCTTCCCGTGGAGGTATAATTCCCCCTCGCTGCGGGAACCGTAAGATCTGCCGTAGATACTCATCATCAATTCGGTACGGCCTGCGCCCATAGGGCCGCAAAAGGCGAGTATCTCTCCCCGGCGCAGAAAGAACGACACATTATCCACGACCTTCATGCCGTGATAATCGGGATGGTATACCGACCAGTTTTTGACCTGCATTACCGTATCGCCCGGGGATGATTTCCGTTCCGGGAAACGGTGGGTCAGATCACGGCCTACCATGTCTTTTATGATCATCCCTTCGGTCAGCTTATCCTTCTGCACATCGTAGGAAGAGATGGTCTTTCCATCCCGAAATACCGTAACGCTGTCGGCGATTTTGAGCACCTCGTTCAGCTTATGGGAGATCATGATGGCGGTAATGCCCTGCTTCTTGAAGTCGCGGATAAGGTCCAGCAGATGATTGCTTTCTTCATCATTTAACGATGACGTCGGCTCGTCAAGGATGAGAAGATCAACTTCCTTGGAAAGTGCGCGGGCGATTTCCACGAGCTGCTGCTTTCCAACGCCCAGTTTACTGACCGTCGTGTAGGGGCTTTCCTTTAAACCTACCCGGTCCAGATATTTTTGCGATTCCTTTATATAATAATCCCAGTTAATGACCCCTAACCGGGTATTCATGTGCCCCAAAAAGATATTTTCATAGATAGCCAGATAGGGACTTAAAGCCAATTCCTGATGAATGATGCCAAGTCCTTCCTTCTCACTGTCCTTAACGCTGTGATAATTGGTTTCACGGGCCTTGTACAGAACCTTTCCCTGGTAACTGCCCTTAGGATACACCCCGCTGATAACGCTCATAAGGGTTGATTTTCCCGCGCCGTTTTCCCCGCAAAGGGAATGGATTTCCCCCTTTTTTACCTTGAAATTGACCCTGTCCAGGGCAATAACGCCGGGGAATTCCTTCGTTAAATTTTCAACCTCCAGAATATACTCATTCATGGCGTATCCTCATAAAAAACAAGTATACAACACGACTTTCCTCAAGCCAACCGAATTTTGGGAAAAGCCCGACAAAAACGAAAAAATACGGAGCCGAGTATGAAGTTTGATGTCAGGTAAGTCTTCACACCCGGCCCTCTCTACCAAGCAAAAGCGATTATGCGCCGCGCTTCAACCGGTTACTACAGACCGTTAGCCGTGATTTCTTCGGGGGTAATAAACCCTGCGGTGATGGGATCCCTCCAGTTGGCCTGGGTAATGTTGACCGGATCCAGCAGATACGCCTTTACCACTTTCTTGCCCGTGTCGCCGATGCTTTCAAGACCGATGCTGGACGCGAGGACCGCACCGGGGACGGTGGGATTCGCCACGCCCTTGAGTATCTGATCCGCCAGGACAATAGCGGCTTCCGCGAGTTTCGCGGTATCCTTAAATACGGTCATGTACTGCTGGCCGTTCTTGATCATGGCAAGGGAAGCGGCTTCCGCGTCTTGACCGGAAACGACCGGCAGCTTGCTGGCATACTTGGCGTCCGCGGAAACGGCTTCGATGATCGCCCGAGCGAGGGTATCGTTCGGCGCCAGAACCGCGTCAAGGGTTACGCTCCGGGCGTCGCCTGAAAGGAGGTTTTCCATACGGGTCTTGGCGATATTGGGCAGCCAGCCTTCGGTGGCGATACGCTGGAAGTTGGCGGTATCCTTGGAAGTCTCGGGATAGGGGCCCACTACCTTGAGGACGCCGCTCTTTATGTAGGGATTAAGAACGCTCATGGCGCCGTCGTAGAAGAAGAAGGCGTTGCCGTCGGTGGGAGAACCCGCGAAGAGGGTAATGTACTTGGGATTGGCGGCGGTGGCGGCTTTGAGATTCAAACCGGCCTCAAGACCCTGTCCCTGGAGTTGGCCGACTTTGAAGTTGTTAAAGGTAAGGTAGTATTCATAATCGGCGGAATTCTGGATGATCCGGTCATAGGCGATAACCGCAACATTGTCCCGGGCAGCGTCGGCTACCGCGGAAGCTACGCCGTCGTTTAACTGGCCGATAATCAGCAGTTTGGCGCCCTGGGTGAGCAGATTGCCGATTTGCTGGTTCTGTAGAACCTGATCGCCGTTGCCGAACTGAACTTCCGCGCGATAACCCCGTTTCTCCGCTTCGGCTTTGAGACTTGCGCCGTCTTTTACCCAGCGCAGAACCGTGGTTTCAGGCATGGCAAGGCCGATGAGGGCGGACTGACCGCCGGCGGCGGCCTCGCCCTGCCGGTTGCCGGCGGCAAATGCCAGGGAGCCGGCAGCCAGCAGAATAATTAAAGCTGAACAGATCTTTTTCATTTCGTACCTCCGAAATTTGACTTATGATTAGATTATTATAGAGAGGTAATCCCTGATGGGGAAGTGTAAACATTTGACAATAAAGGAGAATCTTTTGATATTCTTTTTTCCAAACTGAGAACGGGGAAAATTTTAATGTCAAAATAATACATTGCGGTATATATCTTCGTAAGAATGAAACCCGTCCCGAATTATCACTTCCATATTGTCCTTAAAGACCGCTACGGGCGCTTCTATATACGAGGGGATCATGACGCCGCTTCCGTTATCCAGCAGCGTATCGTGGGGCGCGTCCCGTTTTTCCACGACCGCCATCGTAAGTTTTGCGGCCCGGGTAGCCAGTTTGCCGATAGGCTTGTACACGGTCATCAACTGCAAGCCCTCCACGATGTACTGACAACTGATAAGTTCGGCATCCTGGCCGACTACCGCCATCTTTCCCGCGAGGCGCCGTTCGGAGAGCAGTTGAATCGCCGCCTGGGCAATAGAATCGTTGCCGCAGACAATAGCGTCGAAGGCGGTGGTTTCCTCCAGAATCGCGCCGATTTTTTCCAGCGCTTCATCAAAACTCCATTCTTCAAGCCATATTTCACGTTCAATTTGAACCGCGCCCGCGCTTATTAAAGGATCGATTATCTCATGCAGGCCTTCGCTTATATTAAAACTATTTACGTCGTGTATCCCGCCGTTGACTATCAGGTACTTTCCCCGGGGAACCGCCGCGCTCAGGGCTTTGCCGAATTGGCGGCCTACTTCCCGGTTGTCAAATGAGATATAAGCGTCAATAGGAACCCCCATGATCAGGCGGTCGTAGGCGATCACGGGAATTCCCGCATCCCGTACCTGTTTAATCGCCCCGGCGATCATCTCGGTATCGTGGGCGATCACCACCAGGATATCAATGTTTTGGTTTACCATATAGTTGATCTGGGCGATCTGTTCCCGGATGCCGCCCGCGGAAAGCTGGACGATCACATCTCCCCCCAACTCCTGGGCCGCCCCGGAGAAAACCTTCATATCCTTGTTCCAGCGTTCCACGATAAAGGTGTCGGTGGCGATGGAAAAACCGATAGTGATATTTCCCTTTTCCGGGGCCTGCTTTATCCCTGTCCGGGGCGGGGCGGGAACCGGCTGTCCCGGTCCCCGAGTCTCCTTTACGGAACAGGACAGGACGACAAGCGCCGTAATGATAAAAACCGCCCGTCTCATAGATCCGCTCCTTTTTCCCGCTTCACGTCCGCGGCATACGCCGTCGGGGAAAATCCCGTAAGTTTTCGGAATATCTTGCTGAAGTAATTGGGGTCCTGGTATCCCGCGGCAAAGGCAACTTCCTTTATATTCATCTTTGATTCCCGCAGTAATTTTTCCGCGTTTTCTATCCGAAGTTCCGTAACGTATTCGATAAAACTGGTTTTGCAGTGTTCCGAAAAGAGGCGGCTCAAATAGGCGGGCGATACCTGGGCGGCGGAGGCGGCGTTGTTAAGCTGAATCCCCGCGGCGTAATGCCGGTGGACATACTCAATGGCCTTTGCCAGCGGTACGGGGAAGCTGTTCGAGCGGCGGAGGCCGGCCTGGAACAGAAGTTTCTCAAACGTCCTGCCGGCCCACTCTTCCCAGCGGCGCATATCGGGAATAGCCATGATATCCTCGACGACGGCAAAGAGGGGCGCGTCTTCACTGTTGTCGCGGTAACAGCCGGTACAGTCGTCCAGGAGGAACATGAACACCGGAATCATCTTTGCCTTGGCCAGGGTAAAATCATAGATTCTGAACAGTTCCCCCCACAGAACGGTAAAGAGCTTTTTTACTTCCTCCGGGGGCGCCGTACCGATCTTCCGCCTGAGCTGGATGATCCTGAGCCTTTCCCATTGCCGTATATCGGTTTCCTTCCGTTCCTCCTCCAGTTCCCGCAGGGCCCCGTTGCAGGAACGGTACAGTTCCTGCCCCCGGCACAGTTCCCCGACTCCGCGAAAGCAGGCAAGGGACGCGGGGAGGCTGTCCTTCAGAACGGCGTCCAGCCGGGCCTCAAGCGTTTCCCGGCTGATACTCCCGGAAACCAGGCACAGCCCCCGGTTCAGTATGATGTCAAAGCGGCAATGGTACTTCCAGGATATCTGTTCCACGATTTTCCCGCACCATTTTTCCGTGTCCTCTCCAAATTCCAAAAGGAAAACAACGCCCCAATCCGAGGGGAGGGCCAGATGCTCCCTCCAGTATCCCCAGGTTTCCTCATTCATCTCCTGCCAGATGATCTTCTTAAAGAAAGAATGTTCGGGGGCCTCCCCCTCCCCTTCCGCGGCGGGCCGCTTCGCCAGAGCTTCCCGCACATCATCAAGGGTGGAGAAAAAGGTTTTTTTTGATACGGGTTTTACAAGATACGCGAAGACCCCCAATGGTATGGCCCGTTGCGCGAGGTCGAAACGCTCATAGGCGGTGGAAAGGACAAAGACCATGCCGGGGAATTTCTTGTGTACGTCTTCGATAACCGCGAGTCCGTCCAGGCCGGGGATGTTGATGTCCATAAAAATCAGATCCGGCTCCATCTCGTGAATCATACGCAGGGCTTCGTAGCCTGAACGGGCCTTTCCCGCCAGGACAAAACCGGCGGCGTTTTCCAGCATGAAACCGAAACTGTCCAGAACCGGTTCCTCGTCGTCCACGATCAAAACGCTATACATGGCGCCCTTCCCGTATCAATGCGGATAATAACGGCCGTGCCCCGGCCTTCCCCCGTTTCGATGCCCACCACCGCGGGATCATCGGGGTAGAAAAAGTACAGCCGCTGGATAACATTCTCAAGGCCCATCACCCTGGATATGGACGATTCGTCAATCGAAAGAGGGTGGAGCAGTTTTTCCACGGTTTCCGCCCGCATACCCCGTCCGTTGTCCCGTACCGAAAGGACAAGCCGGTTCTCCGCTTTTTCCGCCCGCACCATGATGAGGGAACGCGCCGCGCTTACGGCGGACGCGGGCCTTGCCGCAGAATCCCTAAAGGCGTGAATGATACAGTTTTCCACCAGGGGCTGTAGAATGAAAACCGGCATCTTGCAGGTATCCAAAAGTGATTCATCGTAATCCAGAACCAAGTCGAGATTTTTAGGAAACCGCACCTTGAGGATGGAGAAGTAGTAGTTAAGCCCTTCAATCTCGTGCCGCAGGGGAACGATGATCTCCTTGTTTCTGATGATGTGCCGGAAGAGCAGGGCGAGGCACTCCATGTACTCGCCGGTCCGATCCGCCCCCTCAACAATGGCAAGCTGCATCCCCGTGTTCAGAGTGTTAAAGAGAAAATGGGGGTTCATCTGGGCCTGGAGCGCATATATCTCCATGTGCCGTACCAGCCCTTCCATCTTCATGTTCCGCAGCTTTTCCTGCATATACTCCTGCTTGATATTCTCCTGCCGGCGGATCTCCTCGATAAACTGACGTATATCGTTTTTCATCCGGTTAAAGGCTTCCACCACCTGATCCATCTCGACAACCGAACTGGTTTGAATATCGGGTATCTCAAAATTCCCCGACGACAGATCCGCAGCCAGCGCCGAAAGGCGGACCAGGGGACCGGTGATCCGTCCCGCCGATTGAAAGAGGAGCAGCATCGAAAGGATCGACACAAAGATGATAAAGAGAAGATTGCAAAACTGGATGGTCCCCGATTCGGCGATAAAGAGTTCGTAGGCATCCAGTTGATTTCGGAAACGTTCCGTGTTGACCGCCTCAATTTCTTCGTTGATATACGCCAGAAGCCCCGCCATTTCATCGTAGATCCGGGTGTAGGCGGCGATATTCCTGCCCCGCTTCTCTTCTATGGCCTCATCCGCGAGGTTCAGATAGGCGTGGATCAGGAAATATATCTCCCGTTCCTTCAGTTCTTCCTTATTCGCCGATATGGGACTATAGGCCGGAAGTTTAGCCCGCAGATTCCGGGAATCGGTAACGATGCGGGCGAGGGCGTTGGACGAGCGGGTGGAAAGGTATTCCAGGAGCGGTTCCTGATAGGCCGCAAGATCCTCCTGGACGGTATTGATAAACCGTTCCTGCTCAAAACTGCTGTCCGATATGTCCTGCAAATTCTTTGCCGAGAAGAGGATGTAGGCGGTGGAAAAGACAAGGATGATGCCTACCCCGGATACGCTGACAAGCATCTGCACCCGGAAGGAATGGGGAAAACGGCGGCGAAAACGCGCGAGAAAGCTCATTTGAGGGCGCCCTTACCGATGATCTCTATCCCCGTGTCGATGGAGGCGGCGGTATACCCGGTGCGCCGCAGGGCCGTGAGGGACCGTACCGCCTCGTAACCTATCCGCTCCGGGTTTATCACGATGCTGGAGGCGATTACCCCCTTTCTGATATTCTCCTCTATTCCCGCGTCCGACCCGAAGCCTATCACCTGGACCCGGCCTACAAGGTTCATGTCGATGAGCGTTTGGGCGGCGGCCAGGGTATCGTTGGAATCGGTAAAAACGATGGTATTGATATCCGGGTTGTTGCGGAAGAGCCGGTAGAGCAGTTCCTCCGCGTCCAGGAGGTTGAGGTTCGTCCTGAAACCCGTAATCGGCGCGGCAAGGCGTTCCCCCAGGGCCGCGGTAATCCCCATCTCCACCAGTTCCCGTTCGCCGTAGATCCCCGGCGTTTTATCGCTGTACACCATCGCCAAACGTATAGGTGCCTCGTTTATGCTCCCCGACAGCGCGCCGATGCGGCGGCCCACATCGAAGTTGTTGGTACCGATAAACGGCCAGGGCTGATCGTTGGGGATGTTGTGGTTGATGATCACCACCGGAATCTGTTTCTGCCCCAGCCTGTCCAACTGCCGGCGGGCCAGGGCGTCCTCCAGATAGGGACAGACGATGACCCCGTCAACGCCGGTATAGGGCGCCATTTCCAGTTCGTTCTTCACGGGGTCTATGGAATGTATGGAAATAGCGGCGTTCGTCTCCGCGGCGGCCTGTTCGGCCCCCTCAATGATCCCCGTAAAAAATGAATTCCGGTTGTCCGGCAGGTACAGGGAAAAATGGTAATTGAGGGGGACGGCGGTCCCGCCTGATGATTGTATGTAGAGATTGCGGACCAGGTAGAGCGAACCGAGGAAGGTTCCCAAGGAAAGGAGGCTGAAACAGATTATACCCGCCCTGAGGAAATGCTTCACGGTAAAGAGTATACTTCTTTTTGGGCGCTTAACACCAGAGCGCAAAAAGGCGCCGGACAGAACCGGGGAGCCGCCTCCCCCGAGCCCCGCAGCCCCGGACGCGCCCTGTTTCCTTACGTTATTATTTTGTCTGCCGTATCGGAAAAACGTTCTTTATACTTCGCCTTACCGTACTATGTGAAGAGGCCGGGTGAACCCTCCCGAACAAAACATGCCGCCGCGTGGTCGATCCTTTACCCGGTTCCATAACCGCAGCGGAACGCGGCGTTGGAAAATAAAATCCCTGCCGTCCGCCTGTTTTTGCAAGCGCCTTTCATGGCGGGCCGTTTGCCGCCGGCTTATGGTTGAAGCCTGAAGATTTTGCGGTAAAGTCTGAAGACTCCGGGTTGAAGTCTGAAGATTTTGGGGTGAAGTCTAAAGACTTTGAGTTGAAGTCTAAAGACTTTGGGTTGAAGTCTAAAGACTTTGAGGTGAAGTCTAAAGAAAATACGGTGTTGTCTGGAGAAAATATCCGGAAAAATTGTACGGAGAAATTTTTATTTAGAGTATAACCGGGAGCCGGACAATTCCGCGCGGGGGCTGGCGTGCGGGCCTATGCCGTCTTGAGGTCCGCCGTTACCTTCAACAGGGGAATATTGTAACAAGTACGGAAAATTTGCGCGAGCCTTTGTATTGAACCGGCGGGGGATGAAACCGCCCCGTACTTTCGGACCAAAGGTCCGCAATTTCCTGTCCATACGACAGATCTTTTACCACTGTCAACAAGTTAAGGATTTGTTACCCGCAGATGAAGGAGCGGGGGTAGCGGAAAACCCGCGAAGCGGGGTTGGAGCGAGGGGGAGCAGCGTCAAAAACGGTTTGTCATAGGCAAAATTGGTGTCTCCTATGACATCAATGGCGCTCCCCCTTCTTAACTTGTTGACAGTGGATCTTTTACAGAAAAACCAATTCACTTTAAGATAACCTCCGTCCGTCCGAAGCCGCCCAGTTCGGGGCGCGAAAAAAAGTAATCGGCAACCTGGGGAGCGCCCCTCAGATAGTCGTGCACGCCCTTTTGAAGTATGCCGTCCCCCTTGCCGTGAATCACGGAGAACTCCCCCATGCCGCCGAGAACCGCCGCATCGATCTGGCGGCGGAGGCTCTCCAGGGCTTCCTCAAGGCGCATACCCAGGATGTTTAACTCGAATTGAGGCCGGGGCCTCGCGGCGAGATCTGCCGCGGCTATCACCGGTTTCCGCTCCCCTTCCGAGGGCGCAAGGGGGATAAGATCCTTCTCGTCCACTTTCATCCTCAGGGAGCCTATCTCTACCAGCCAGGAGCCTTTCTTATCCTGCCTGAGAACCCGCGCGCGGCGCTTAAACTCGCCGGCCAGCGCCTCAATCCCCGGCTCTATGGTTTGAGGGATACGTCCTCCGGGCGCCTTGTCCCGGCCGCCGGCTTCAGGTGTTCCGGCGGAATCATACGCATCTTCGATACGGCATCTTTCAAGGGCAAGCTGCCGCCCCGCCTCTTCCACCAAGGTTTCCTCGGCCTCCGTCCGTTCCTCAAGGCCCTTGAGAAATTCCTTAACTTTGAGCGTCTTGTCCCTGGTAAGCTCCCCTTCCCTCACCTCGCGTACCAGATTCTCCAGTGTCTTGCGGCTTTCATCCAGCAAACGGCGGAGACGTCCCGCTTCCCCCGCCCTGATTTCAAGCTCTTTCTGTTTAAGCCTCAGTTCCCGCAGGTCCGCGCCGCGGCGATCCTCACGAAGCCTCAGTTCCTCGGCCTTCTGCATGGCGCCGGCC
>JAITBO010000183.1 GCA_031283505.1 Treponema sp.
TTGCCGCCGTTTTTGTTACCTGCCCGGTGGACAATCCGGAGGAACGGTTGCCATTATCGTCATAGCATTGGTAGTAGTACACCACTTTCCCGGAACGCAGTCTCCGGGGGAACACCGAAAAAACATCCTTTACCCTCATACGAACCCCTTTTGCGGATATTGCAATCACAGGTGCAATGCCGCAAATTCGCAGATGTATAAATCCGCTGAACCAGCAACGCTAATTCGTTATAGGGTAAAGAAATAACACCGCTTATGACGTTCTGGAAATGGGTAAAATGCGCAATCCGGCACATCTCATATACAGCCGGAACGATATAGATGGGGAAAACTATTATGATTTTGCCGCGTTGGAAACGGAGACCAACTGGACCCTCGCCGTACGGATTTCAATAGGTGAAGTCATAGCCCCAGCCAACGAAACCAAGAGGGAAATCGATATATTTACCAATAACGCACAGCAGTTTATCCGGCGGGGGCTGACCGGTGCACTCCTGCGGTTTATCATCATATTCGCCGCCTCCGCAATTTTGGTGGTTGGTTTTTCCTTTGCCCTGTCTTTGACTATCATCAGGCCCATTGAGGAACTTGCCATTAATGTCAAAAAAATAGGCAAGGGCGATCTGGATACTGCGATTATAGTACAGGGCAGAGATGAAATCGCGGAACTGGGGAATGCCTTTAACACGATGGCTTCCGATCTAAAGGAATACATAGACAATTTCGAAACCGTAACCGCCGAAAAAGAACGCATCAACAGCGAGCTTAATGTAGCGGCGGGGATTCAAAATGATATGCTGTCTCGTATCTTCCCCACGTTTTCAAACCACGACAGACTGGCGCTTTGCGCCAAAATGGAATCGGCAAAACAGGTGGGCGGGGATTTTTACGATTTCTTTTATCTTGATCCGGAAGAAACCAAGATCGTTTTTGACATTGCCGATGTAAGCGGGAAAGGGGTACCGGCGGCGTTGTTTATGGTAATCGCGAAAACCTTGCTTAAAACTCACATGATCCAGGGACTGGACTCCGCGGAAACCCTGGTACAAGTAAACAATCTGCTCTGTAAGGATAATACCCGGAGTATGTTTGTTACCGTGTTATTATGTATCCTGGATTTAAAAACCGGCATCCTTTCCTATGCGAATGGCGGACATAACCCGCCGCTCATTTCTCTGTCCGGCGATCCCTACCGGTTTATAGAACTGAAAAAGGGCATTCCTTTGGGAATGTTCGAAAATTCAAAATACAAACTCTGCGAACTTCAGTTACATCCGGGAGATAAACTGTATTTGTATACCGATGGGGTAAACGAGGCTATGAATAATGAAGGTGAACAACTGGGAAACGAACGGTTCCTCGCGAAGGCAAATGAACTGCGGCATTTGGCACCGGATCAATTCGATGAAGGGATCCGTCAAACCATAGTCGATTTTGCCGGCAGCGCGGAACAATCGGATGATATAACAACCATAGCAATAACTTATATTAAGTAAAAGAAGATGAATAAAACATGGATACGGGTTACTTTATTTTTGGGTTCAATCCTTATCGCCCTGATTGTATTGATCTTTTTGCTAGTCCTGAATTTAAACCAGTCTGCGGAACTGAAGAGAACTTTTCTGGGCTATGCCGCGATATTATGGGTGTTTTCCATAGCCACTTTCGCGGTATTTTTCTTTAGGGGCGCTATTTTTAACGTGTCCAGCGAACTTGAGGACGGCATGGTTACCACCCTGATAGTAACCGTATTAATTATTGTTCAGATTGCCTTTGCCTTCGCCAATTATGCCTATACCCGGATGCGTAATTCATTTGACGCCTTTGATCATGCCCGGAATTTGTATAGTCGGGCAAGCTGGGATGTTCCCCTTGCCGAACTTAACGCCCGGCTTGGAACCCTGCCTGAGGAAATAGACCGGATATATATTGTTCGGGAGGGTAGGGTTATCTACAAGTATGGATCCTTCACCAGGGATAAAGAGGAACAGGACAATCTTGGCGATTACAATTCCCGGGAATGGTATGTGTTTCCTGTTGAGAACGGACGCATGATGATGCATATTTCCGAAACTTACAGTAGAAACCTTACAAACAAGATTTTGCTTGACCTGTCTACCGTGATTGTGACGGGGCTTTTTTTTGGATTTGAGCTTATCCTGCTGGTTATACAGCTGATCAAGCGCGGCATTACCCGGCATGAATCACGGGAACTTAGCCCCGATGGTTTTGTGTATATACGCCAACTCGCCTTTCTCTTTTATTTCAGCTCCCGTATGGCCGCGGCGTTTATTCCGCTGCTGGCCGCCCAGCTAACCGGGGCTGTTGCGGGAAAAAGTACGCTGGCGGCAAGCATGCCACAATCGGCGGAAACTCTGCTGACCTGCGCCGCCATATTTATTACATCGGAAATAATCATCAGAAAGGGATGGAAGCTTCCCTTTATGGTGGGGCTTCTTGTAGTGGCGGGGGGCACCTTTATATCAGCCTTGGCGGAATCCTTTCTGGTTTTCGTTGCTGCCCGCGCCATTGTCGGCCTTGGATACGGGTTTTGCTGGATGACCCTGAGGAACCTTTCCCTGCTTGGCAGGGACGAAGAAGAACAGAACCAGGGGTTTGTGCTGCTGAATGCCGGCATATACGCCGACATGAACTGCGGGTCGGTCATGGGTTCCATCCTGGCCGAATCGGTGGGCTACCGGAATGTTTTTTTTATCGGGGCTTTGTTTACCTTTGTTTACGGTTCTATGCGTATTTTCAATCCTGAAACTGAAAAACGCCACTGTCCGGCGGATGGACAGGCCGGAAACGGAGAAAGCAGCCACTGATCCCAAAAAAGGAAACAGAGCCGAGTTTATGGAGCTGATAAGTTTCCTGCTCCTTTTGATCCTGCCGTCCTGTATTCTTGAATCCTATACCCAATATTTTGTACCAATCTACGCGATAAGCATTGGAAAAGGCATCCCCGATGTAGGCCGGGCTTTGCTTGTGTACGGACTCATCATTGTGTACGCGGCGCCGAAGTTGTCGGCATGGATCAGGCGGCGTTTCGGCAGCGGCATCCTCGTCAATGTTCTTTATAATATTATGCTTGCGATGGCGCTGGTAATAACCGGGTTTTGGGGTAATTTCAGTGTTATCCTGTGTGCGATAGTAATTATCGGAATGGGCACTGGTTTTGGATCCGGCGTACAGAACAGTTGCTTCCTTGCGCTCCCCGCCGTTTCCCGCCTCTCCTCAAGTCGTTCCCTTTCGTGGCTGAGTTTTTTGAAAAAGATGGGCGCCATGTTAGGTCCTATAACTTTTGCCTTGGCGATGAATTTTCCGGACAGACGGGGGATTCTGGTAATGGGAATCCTCTTCGCGACAATGGCGCTCATCGCTTCCCGCGGGGGAGTGATTTTTAACTCAAAAATAAGGCGGTGAACTGATGGAGAAAAGTGAAAGGCCGGCCATACCGGTAGTATTTGAAAGAGAAATCGCCCTTAAGGTCTCTATTGATGAACTTGAAAAACTTCTTGACTGGATGGCGTGTATATTCGAAGACTATTCCTGCCCGGGGAAAATATGTAATCAACTTGCCGTAATAACGGAGGAGATCTTTGTCAATATCGCACGGTACGCCTATGACACAAAAGACGGCAATGCCCTGATACGGGTGGGCCGGGCCGGGTCGGCTCTGGTGATGCAGTTTGTCGACACCGGTAAACACTTTAATCCTTTGGAAAAAATCGATCCCGATATTGGTGCCCCTATTGAAAACCGCTCTATCGGCGGCCTTGGTATTTATATCACAAAAAAATGGATGGATTCGATTCAATATGACCGGGTTAACGATGAAAATCGCCTGACACTGTACAAAAGTATTGCCGCACAAACATGAGGCGCTCTGGCAGGAGGCCGTGGGGCTTTGTCCCAAAGTTCTACAGCCTCTATTAGTCTTTATCTTCCCTTTGAAGTCGTTCTGCGTTCAATTTTTTAGCGGAAGTTGTTCAAAACTGAGGTTTCTGAACAGCTCTAAGGATAAGCTCAACGATAACATGAACAAATCATCGAGGTAAACGGTAGTTCCATGATTCAAACGAGAAATGCGATACAAAGAATCACCGTACAATTTCACCACACATATCCGGGATTAGTTTTATGCCACAAACAAAATTAATAGAATCTAACTTATATCCGCCAAATTTGTCAATACAGTATTGGTGAAAAATTCTACTTCAGTAGAGTTTTTGCCGGAATTCCCGGGAGACTTCCCGTTTGATGTCCCGTTCCCGTATATCGGCCCGTTTGTCGTAGGTTTTCTTCCCTTTGCAGAGGCCGAGCTCTACTTTAACCCGGCTTTTTTTGAAGTAAAAAGAAAGGGGGATCAGGGTGTAGCCCTTTTCATCAACCTTACGGGCAATGCGCTTGATCTCATCCCGGTGAAGGAGCAGCCGTTTTTTCCGGTCCGGATCGTGGTTGAAGATCGAAGAAAAGGGATTTTCAGCGACGTGCAGGGAACGGAGCCATACTTCACCGCCAATCACCTCCGCCCAGGCGTCGGGGAAGGAAATTTTGCCGTCCCGGAAGGATTTTACTTCCGTACCCAGCAGTTCTATACCGCATTGATAACTGTCATCCACGGCGTAATCATGCCGGGCCCGGCGGTTTACGGCGATGATCTTGGTCCCTTCACTCATGGCAGCTCCGCCTTAGGCGCAATCACGGGCCGGAAGGATACGAAGGGCGAAGACGTTGCCGGAGCCAGGGAGGCCCGGGTTTCAACACCGACCAAGCCCGGAGGGGTTATCCAGGAACCGCCCCGCAGGGATCGTTCCGGGGAAGAGACAGCCTCTACCGCGGCGGGATCGGCGTTTAGGTAGTTGAGGGGCGCATAGGGATCGGCGCACCATTCCCAGAACAGGGAAGGGTCTTCCCCGGAGAACAGGGGCGCGGCGTATTCCCACTCCGCTTCCCAGGGGAGCCGTACTTCCCAACCCGCCAAGGATGCCGGCAGGGATTGGGTAAGCCATTCGCAATAGGCCAGGGCGGCAAACCAGGAGATCCCCGAAACGCCGGTATTGGGAGAGGGCGGGTTGGGGGGCTCATCGAGGTAACCTGGGGAGACAAGCCCTTGCTCGATGAGAGCCGCGGAATTTTCCCGCTTCCACCGGGGATTGGCGGCAAGGAAACGCTCCCATTCTTCGGCGCTCATACCGGTGGTAGTAATATAGAAGCTTTCCAGCCTTAAGCGGTGGGGAAATGCCGCTCCTTGGATAAAGTCACCCCCAGGGATGCGCCGGAAATTGAGCCGCCCCAGGCTGAGCGTCTCCCCTGCGGACAAGTCTTGAGCCCCGGCGGCCTCTTGGGAAAGTAAGTCGCCGGCGGAGACAGCCTCCCGGTACCAGGGAGAGCCCTCTAGAGACCGGAGGCTTTCCGCAGGCAGGGTTTCTGCAAGCCATACGGCGGCGCCTGGGGCCTGTGAAAGACATTCCAAGATATAAGCGGCAGTACCGGACAGGGTTATTGGCGAGGGGGATAGGCCTCCGCTGCCGGTAAGGAATTGGGCGCGGAGAAGGTCCCGCAAAGTCGCTTTGGTAAAGGCAAACCGGGCTGCCGCTTTTAATATCCCCTGTACCTTTTCCCGGACAGCGGAATCAGCCGCCGTTGCCGGGCCTATCCGGTAAGCCGCTTCGGAAAGATCCTGGGGGATCTGGTAGGCCGCGGTGGGCTCCCCGGTAAAGGACCAGCGGGCGTATTCGGCGGCGGCGGAAATAAGGGCTTCCAGGGGATTCGGCGGCTCCAGGGTTACGGACACCGGTATACGCCGGGGAAAAAACCGGAAAGCAAAAACCCTGCCGGGGATGGTCCTTTCCTGCCGGACCGGAGTAAACCCCGGAAGGACCCATTCAACAAGCCTGGCGCCTTTCGGCACGAATAGTTCGCAAGGGGTGGTTCCCAGGGTAACTCCGTCCACCCGTACCGCCGCGCCCTGAGGTTCGGAATTGAGGACGAGCAGGCTTCCCGGTTCGGTAATGCCGGGGTAGAAGAGGATAAAAAAAAGTATTCCCAGGAATATCAGGGCGTATAGGCCGGTCAGGTATACCCCGGGCCGTATACCCAGAATAGGCTTCAGACGAACCTGATCCTCAGGCTGGGCCTCATGTAAAACCGGTGAGGATTTTTTCCTGAACATTGCCGCATTATAAGTTCCCTTTTGTACCTTGTCAACGAGGGTTTAAAATGGTAGTTTCTTGATATGGCGGCCAAAACGGACTTTTTTGATACTATCCAGGTACTTACCGAGGGATATTTAACCCGTAGACGGCGGATACGGCGGATCAAAAAGGAGAAACAGCGGGCTAAGAACCCCGTACTGGACTGGATTGAGGCCTTTCTTTGGGCCGCAGGGGTGGTACTCCTCATCAATCAGTACCTTTTTCAGGCCTATCAGATTCCCTCGGGGTCCATGATCGATACCCTTTTAATCAAAGACCGGATTTTCGTTAACAAGATCATTTACGGGCCGGAACTGCTCCCGGGGCTGGCAAAGCTGCCGAGCCCGGTTAAACCGAAACGTAACGACGTGATCATATTTGAAAATCCCTCGTATATTTCCCGGGGGCCGGTCTTTGATATAGCCCAACGGATTATCTATATGCTTACCCTCTCCCTAGTGGATATAGACCGGGATGAATCCGGGGACCCCAAGGTCCACTTCCTCATTAAGCGGGCGGTTGGTATGGGCGGGGACCGGTTTATTACCGAACAGGGGGAATTGAGGATCCGTTTTGCCGGAGAGGACCGGTGGGTGGCGGAACGGGAATACATCGCCCGGCTGGGGATGGAGCATAATTTGAGCCGCCTCATGGACAGCGCCGTTTACCCCAGGCTGGAGGCAGCCGGAAGGGCCGCCGCTTACATGGACCTAGGGTTAACACTCCCGGATGATTTAACCGACGCGGCATCCCTGGCGAGTACCATGCGGTACCCAGACTACCTTGCCCACGAACGATCCAGGCTGGAATTGCTCCGGGGAGCCCGGCCCCAGGAAAACCGTTACCGGACCCTCTTAGCCAGGCATACCCAGGGTTGGTATGTGCCGGAAGGCCGTATCCTCCCCCTGGGGGATAACCGGGATAATTCCCGGGACGGCCGTTATTTTGGCCCGGTTCGGGTATCCAGGATATTGGGGAAGGGAGCCCTGATCTATTGGCCCCTTAAGCGTATCGGGTTTATTCGGTAATTTAAAAAGGAACCGGCGAAGTGTTTAACAAATGGCGAAAATATTCCTATACCGCCCAGAAGGATCAAAGGCATCAGATATGGTGGGTCCTGATATGGCTCTTGGCTTTTTTCGTTTTATATACCGTGCTGACTACTTTTCTCTTCTCCGTACGGGTTTTAGAGAACGAGACCATGCAGCCCGGCTTCCACGTCGGAGACCGATTAATATTTTCTTCCAATAAAATTTACCGCTTTTTGGCCGGAAGATATCTATTCGGCCCTGAGCCTCCCTTCCGCCGGGGGAACGTGGTCCTGGTGGATATGTCCCTGCGGGAACACCCGGGGATTGTGAGGAATTCTCTGGATGTTCTGCTTCGGTTTTTTACCCTTCAGCGGGTGAGCCTCTTTGACCGGCAGGAGCATTTCTATGTAAAGCGGATCATCGGCCTGCCAGGGGATGAAATTTCTATGACCAACTTTGTTCTTCGGCTGAAACCCGCCGGTGGAAACTACGTATTAACGGAGTTTGAACTTTCCGATCGGCCTTACGTTCCCACAATTCCCCAGGTTCCTGCCCTGTGGGATGAATCGATCCCCTTTTCCGGAAATATGGAAACCCGCATCCTTGGTAAAAATGAATGTTTTGTCTTATCGGATGATCGCAGTAATACTAACGATTCCCGTACCTGGGGTCCCATCCCGGCGGACATTGTTGTTGGGAAGCTGCTCTTCCGCTACTGGCCGTTAACTAAATTAGGAAGACCCTAGGGGTGGGGAAAGAGGCTGGGGTTTATATCCACGTACCTTTCTGCGCCGGCCTTTGCGATTATTGTGATTTTTATTCTGTCTCTGTAACCCCCGATGACAGGCGTCTGGATCAATTTGTAGATTTAGTTTTGGCGGACCTGGAAGCAGAGCTGATTGCCCAGGGGATTAGCAGCGTTCCCACGGTGTATATCGGCGGGGGCACCCCATCGGTGCTGGGCGCGGCGCGGCTGGGTCGGCTGATCGAAGGGGTGGCGCTGCTGCTGCCCGGCGGGAGGGAATTCACCCTGGAGGTAAACCCAGAATCGGCGGAGGAGATCCTGCTGCGGGTCTGCAAGGACCGCGGTGTAAACAGGCTGAGCCTCGGGGTCCAGAGCTTCCACGAACCGTCCCGCCGGGCGGTCCACAGGGCCTGCCTGCCTGCCCTGCTGCCGGAGCGTCTCGGTTTAGCCGCTGAAATTTTCGGCGACGTTCTTTCTCTGGACCTCATGACCGGTCTGCCTTATCAAAACGAATATGTTTTACAAAAAGATATCGATAGAGCCCTTTCCTACGGGCCGGGACACCTTTCTCTTTATTCTCTGATAATCGAGGAGGGTACCCCCCTGGCAATTGCCGCCGCCGCGGGAAAGTGCCCCCTGCCGGCGGATGACGAAGCGGACCGTCTTTGGATCAAAGGCCGCGATATCTTGGAGGCCGCAGGGTATGCCCAATACGAGGTGTCCAATTTTTCCCGCTCCGGGAAAGAATCCCGTCATAATATCCGGTACTGGCGCATGGAAAGCTGGCTGGGCTTGGGCCCCGGCGGTTCCGGGACCCTCATTGACAACGAAACCGGCAGAGCCCTGCGCCGTACCTATAAAGCCGACCTGGATATCTGGTTCCGCCGGGGTAGCTCCCGGGAAATGCCCTACGCCGATGAGCCTCTGGACCAGGCGACGCTGATACAGGAAAGCATCCTCATGGGATTCCGGTACTTCAAAGGCCCGGACACGGAGCTCTTCGAAAAACGATTTCACCGCTCCCTGGAAAGTCTCATCCCCCAAACCCTCCGCCGCTGGGAATCCCGCGGGCTCCTTCAAATAAAACCTCCGGCGCTTACAAAAGAAGGACTCCTGTTTTTAAACACATTTATTACCGAAGCTTTTGGGGAAATCGGTCTGACTTTTTTCACTAAAAGAAAATAATGAGTTGATTTAATGTTCTTACTGGGGTACCTTATAGATATATGTACTCCGCTGTGCCTGAAAAAGAAAATCCCGGCGTTTCAGTATTAGGTTTAACAGACTATGAAGAAAAATTAGTTCAAGAGATAATGGTCTATCTGGAAGCTGTAAAATGTGAAGATATTGAAATTGTCCGAACCCGCTTTTCCTGCCTACGGGAGTTGGGTACGGTTATTTCACGGTTCCCTTCTATTCGGGAGAGTCAGATGGCCCGGGGAGAGCTGCGGAATGAGGAAAAACTCATAGAATTCATCAGCAGTTTCTTCTATCCGCCCCATTTATTGCGCAGTCCTACCCGGGTTGTGGCTGTTCGCAGTTTCCTGGTTGCAAAGTCCCATGCCTTTACCATGCTGAACATTTTGGTACCGAACAGACCGGAATACGCTGTTCCGGTGCGGCGTATCATTTTTTCCATAATTTGTACTCTGATGATCGAGGAAGTATACTTTTCCTGTCTTGGCGACGTGTCGTTCCCCGATCATTTCCGGTTCCGCCTGGCGGATGAACTGGTTACCCTCTGGGACAGCGGCGTGGACCCCCGGGCTATTGACCATTTACCCGCCATGGAAGAACTCTGGGCTGCCCGGGACGCGGCGCCCCCCAGCTTTGGAACCATGGACGGCGCCAGTGAACTGATGCGGGTTTCCTCGGATCTGGGTGACGATTGGTATAATTTCCTGATGAAAACTATTTCCAACGAAGAAACGCTGCAGGCCCTGGGGGAATTTCTCTTTGGCCTTTCCCATGAAGAAATTCTCGAGGTTCGTTCCCGGCTCACCCGTTTTGGGATTTCCGCAGTGGGGAACGATGAGGTCCGCAGCTACCTGGGAAGCAACTCTGCCTACACTATCGTTAATAACGAGGACCCCCGCTCTGTGTACGATTTTTATGTTGACCGCCGGGACGCCGCACAACTACGGAAACGTATGAACACTCCGGGGCCCAAAAGAACCCTGGAAGAAATATACCTGAAACACCGCATAGTCCTGGATCTGTCCCATAGTACCCGGTGAAGCCATGCGCTTACCGGGTCATTGTTTTTCGTATTTTTGCACTTCATTATGTATATACTCCAGCTGTATCTTCGCTGTTTTAAACATGGATTCAGAATCTTCGGCATCGTGGTATCGCCGCTGACACACTACCCGGACTATGCCGCAGTTGATGATAAGCATGGCGCAGGTCCTGCAGGGGGTCATTCGGCAGTAGAGGGTGGACCCCTCAATGGCAATGCCCCGCTTTGCGGCTTGGCAGATGGCATTCTGTTCCGCGTGGACGGTCCGCACACAGTGGGTAGTCTCGCTCCCGTCCTCGTGGAGCATCTTCTTGAACTGGTGGCCCACTTCGTCACAATGGGGCAGTCCCGCGGGGGCTCCCACATAGCCGGTTACCAGTATCTGATGATCCTTGGCAATGACGCAGCCTGACCGGCCCCTGTCACAGGTTGCCCGCTTTGATATGGCGTCACAGACCTCCATAAAGTACTCATCCCAGCTAGGCCTTTTGTATTCCGCTTCCGGCATGATTTCTCCTGAAACTACTATACCAGGATGCATAGTTCTGTACTATCCGGCCCTAAGAAAGAAGTTCCGAATAGTACCGTTCTTCGATATTTTCTCTGGGTATATTGAGATTATCCAAAACTTCGAGCAGCCGCTTCCGGGCCGCGGTCACGGTTTCAGGCCCGGCGTCATCAGTCAGTATTTCCAATTCCGCGAACCAGCCCAGGTTACGATCCTGGCTCGTCACCTCGCAAAGCTCCACATGTATATTTCCGTTACCGGCAACAGGGTTTTTCGCGAAAATCCAGGACCATCCCTTTTTATGTTTTCGTAGTCCCGGTTTAAGCCCCAGCCGCTTAAGAAGCTCCTCAAAGGCAGGGGCGTCGGAAACGGTGAATTCCAGCTCATCGTTTATTTCGATCTTATCCCGGACTTCCTTGGATTTATAGGTAACCAGGGTTTTTTCCTCATCTTCCTCCTTATCTCCGGGTAAGCGGCTTTTTTCCCGGCGTACCCGCACTCCGGATTTGGAAATACCGCCGGGAAGCTTGCCCGCCGGGACCCAATAACAATCGTTCTTTTCAAACGAAAGGGGCGAGGAAGCGGAAAGGGGGATACCGCTTTTTATAGTCCGTGGATCATCCACATGGGCTTTTACTTCAATTTCCATCGCCATAAGCGCTCCTTGTTACCTAGTATAGCCCTATTTTGTTTTTTTATTTGAAAGAATCTATTATATTTCGATGAATGATGAGATTTTACCAAAAAAGCTTGTACTCCGGTGTATCTATGGGGTATATTGCGTTGACAGGGTTATAAAAAATGATGAATTTACCGATACTGGATGAATATGAACCTTCGGTTTCGTTTTTTATGGCTGGTATTAGTGGGCTCGACGGTTTTGGCAACCGCCGTATTTCCGGTGAAGCTTCCCGCGGAGGAGACGGTTTACGTTATCCAAAGGGGTGATACTATCTATTCATTAGCCCGTACGTATAAGGTTAAGGTTCAGGATATTCTGAATCTTAACGGAATTGATGATGCTGGTATCATTCGGACCGGCCAGCGGATCCGTATTCCCGGAACTTCCGGTGAAGTTTCCCGCGGAACCGTCTCCGCCTCATCCCAGGGGCAAACCTTGGTGGATCACCGGGTTACTAGGGGGGAAACCCTTTACGGTATTGCCCGGCAATACGGGATTTCCCTGCAAACCCTCCTGGGGGCCAACAATCTTTCAGAGAATTACAATCTGAAAGCGGGGGATTTGCTGCATATTCCCCAGGCCGGTTCGCCCATACCGGTATTTTCCGATCCGGCCCCAAGGGTTCCTCCGGTGGAAACTATTCCCGCTTATATTCCCCCGGGGAGTATTACCGGGACTGAAGCCCGTTCCACCGTAAGCCGGACCCTGGACATATCCGTGCCCTGGCCGATTATTGCCCGGGAAACGGCCTATATGACGGGAAAGTTAAACGGGGTAGTTCTCCTGGGAGAACGGAATGAACCGGTAAAAAACTTAAAAGAGGGGGTGGTAATATCCGCAGGGCCTTACAGAGGCTTTGGAAAAGTTGTTATAATTCAAGTTACAGGAGGTTATTTGTACGTTTACGGCGGATGTGAAAGTTTATCCGTTCGAGAGGGCGATATGGTTAAGGCGGGAACAGAATTAGGCCGCCTGGGTATGGATGCGTTGTCGGAAAAACCTCAGTTGTTCTTCATGGTATACCGGAACAATGTTTCCGTTGATCCCGCCGTGGCCCCAAGGAGTTAGATGAATTTTTCACTTTCATTCGAAAAAGAATAGCAAAAGCCTTGAAAAGGTGATATGATGACAAAAACAATATTTAAAACAAGTATGAATGAAACGTATGGTAAAACTGAAGAGGTTGTTTTCCACCTAACCAGCGAGGGAGGACCGGAGAAAAACCGGAGTAAAAAACGGATGCAGAATCCTGGGTTGCAAAAGGTCGGGAAAAAAGCGAAATCCGTTAAAGAATCGGATCCTCTGGCGTTGTATTTTAAGCAAATTTCCAAATTTCCCCTTTTAACCGTCCAGGAAGAACAGGGGATAGGCGAAAAAATCGTGGGTATCCGCGGTATGCTCCGGGAATTGGAAAATACCTATGATGAAAGGGAAAAGGACGGCTTTTATAGACAAGAGCGATCCCGGCTGGAGGATTCACTGCTGCTCTATAAAAACCGTATGATCAATTCCAATCTGCGGCTGGTGGTTTCCATCGCGAAAAACTATCAGCACCGGGGACTTTCCCTGCTGGATTTGATAGACGAAGGTAATATTGGTCTTATTGAGGCAGTGGAACGGTTCGATTATACCCGCGGCTGCCGCTTCTCCACCTATGGTACCTGGTGGATCAGGCAAGCCATAATCAAAAGCATTGCCGATAAGGGACGGGTTATCCGTATCCCCATACACATGCTGAACACCATTAAAAAATGTTACTTTGTGGCAAAACAGTTGACCCAGGACTTTGGCCGGGACCCTAGCGAGGAAGAACTATCGGAATATCTGGGGGTTCCCATAGGCAAGGTCAAGGAGATTGTTAAACTCTCCCAGGAAACCACCAGTCTGGATACCATCGTGGATGACGGAAACCTTACTCGGCTGGCGGATCTTATCAAAGATGATACCATGCAGGAGCCCTTCGAGATGGTCTTTTCCATGACCCTCCAGGATACCATGGAGGATATCCTTTCCCACCTGTCGGAACGGGAAATGAAGATCATCCAGCTCCGTTTTGGCCTTGCCGGAGAGGGTCCCCTGACATTGGAAGAAACCGGTAAGCTCCTGGGTATTACCCGTGAGCGGGTCCGTCAAATCCAGGAAAAAGCTATTTTCAAACTGCGTAACCTGAAAGAGCTCCAGGAATTAAAGGAAAAACCTTAATCCATGAAACCTGCCTGGATACGGTCCCGGATTCCCGCCGGCGGTATCAGTAAAAAAGTAAATTTTGTCTTGGACAAGCATGGCCTCCGCACAGTCTGCGACGAGGCCCGCTGTCCCAATAAGGGCGAATGCTGGGGTCTGGGAACCGCCACCTTTATGATCCTGGGGGATACCTGTACCCGGAATTGCCGTTTCTGCGCGGTAAAAACCGGCCGGGAAGGGCAGCCTTTGAGGGAAGAAGAGGGCGCCGAAATTACGGCCGCTGCGGAAGAGCTGGGCTTGAAGTACCTGGTTTTGACTTCCGTAGACCGGGATGATCTTCCGGACCGGGGGGCGGATCATTTTGCCGCCTGCATTAAGGCTGTTAAGAAACGGCTGCCGGAACTGAAGGTGGAAGCCCTTACGCCGGATTATAACGGTGAGGAATTTGCCCCCATTGCCGCCGCAGGTTTGGACCTGGCTGCCCATAATATTGAAACTGTCCGTTCCTTTCAGCATATTCGGGACAGCCGGGCTTCTTTTGACAAAAGTCTTGCCACCCTTAGGGCGGCCAAGACCCTTGGGCTTACAACCAAGAGCAGCATCCTTTTAGGGCTTGGTGAAAAAAAACAGGAAGTCCTGGAAGCCATGGGAGAACTCCGTGACACCGGCCTGGATATTCTGGTCCTCGGTCAGTATCTTAGACCGTCGGAAAAACAAATCCCCCTGGCGGAGTATATTACCCCGGAACAATTTGCCGATTACGGGCGGGAAGCACGGGAACGGGGTTTTCCCGTGGTGGTCTCCGCCCCGCTGGCCAGGACCAGTTACCACGCCATGGCGGCCTGGAAAACCTTGGCCGGGGAAAGCGGTTCGTGAAACAGGCAACGGAAAGGCCATATCTTTTCCGGCTGTTGGAAACGGGATGCCGTGACGGGTACTACAATATGGGTCTGGACGAGGCGCTTTTGGAATCCGTTGCCCGGAAAGACACCTTGCCCTGCCTTAGACTCTACGGATGGAATCCCCCGGCGGTATCCATAGGGTACTTTCAGCGCCTGAACGAAGAGGTCGACATGGAAGCCTGTAAAAAACACGCCGTGGATGCGGTCCGGCGTATCTCCGGGGGCGGGGCGGTTTTTCACCACGCGGAGCTTACCTACAGTATTATTGTACCTGATACCCATCCCCTGGCGTCGCGGGATTTAAGCGGGTCCTATGCGCGGTTTTGCGGGGGCATCATTGAAGGGCTGAGGATACTGGGCCTGGACGCCCGGTTTGCGCCTATCAACGACGTGCTTGTGGGGGACCGGAAGATCTCCGGCAATGCCCAGACCCGGCGTATGGGCTGCATACTCCAGCATGGAACGGTACTGCTGGACAACGATGCGGATTTGATGTTTGAACTCCTCAGGGTTCCTTCGGAAAAAATGAAGGGCAGGCTTATGGAAGATGTGAAAAGCCGGGTCACCGGCCTCCGGGCGGAGGGGATTTCCATCCCCTTTGATGAGGTTGCATCTTCCTTGGCGGAGGGTTTTTGCCGTGCGTTAAACCTATCCCTAGAACCGGCAAGCCCGGGCGCAACGGAGGAAGCGCGGGCGAAAGAGCTTGCCGCTGAAAAATTCAGCTCCGGGGAATGGCTCTTCAAACGATAGTATTGTTAATGGCTCTCAGACCCGCTGTACTCCGCGGAACAAATCTTCCCTGCTGACTTCAACCCAGAGCGGCCGTCCGTGGGGGCAGCGGGGAATTTTTAATGCCAGGGCGGCCCCGGCCAATTCCAGGGCGGCGGTATCATCAAGGTAGTCCCCGTCCTTTATCGCGCCGTGGCAGGAGAGCGTGGCTGCCCAGTGTTCCGCCATATTTTCCCCCGCAGTTTTCAATTTGAGGATCTCCTCCACGGTTTCACCGTCACCCAAAGCCCAGCCTGAGGGCAGGGCTTCGATGATCCAAGCGTCGTCACTATCACTGCTAATGCCGATCCCCAACTTTTTCAATTCCTCCAGTTTGGAAGCGAGGAATAGGTCGTCATCCTCGCTTTCAGTGGAAAACGGTATGGGTACCAGTAGTTCTTGTATGGGTATGGGTTTGTTAAGGAACCGGTCATAGAGAATACGCTCGTGGGCGGCGTGCTGGTCAATGATGAAAAGCCGGTCCCCCAGCTCCGCCAGGAGAAAAAGTTTAAAGATGCGGCCCACAAACCGCGGTTTTACTACGTTACCCGATCCTTCGTAGACAGGCTTTGGTTCCGCGGCTTGCGGCGAAACTCCCTGCGCGGCCATTCCGGCCGGCTCGTCTGTTCCGGTAACGCCCATATAGTCCACAGGCCCGCGGCCGGGCAGGGGAGTGAATGCCGGCGGCTTTTCCAGCAGCGCTTCCATGGCCATGGCTGCGGTATTTACGGCATTGGTAAGGGAATGGCCCCCGGAAGCAGGGGGCGCCGGGCGGTATGGCAGGCCGTATAGATCGGGCTGGACGGCTTGATCGGTCATGTTATGGTGATGCAAAAAATGACGCAGTACCGTAGTAATACTGTGATGAATAGATCCCGCGTCCTTGAACCGGACTTCCCTTTTTGCCGGGTGGATATTAAAATCCGCTAGCGAGGGATCGATGTCAATATACACCGCCCCAACCGGATGGGTTCCGTTGGGGAACCAGCCCTGGGTTCCGTATTCCAGAGCCTGGAGCATTGAGTAATCGTGGATCCTCCTGCCGTTGGCAAAAATATACTGATGCCGGCGGTCGCTGCGGGACAATTCGGGACCGCCCACCACAATTACTATTTTGAAACCTTCGCCCTGGGTATTGATCTCATGGAGAAACGCCTCCTCCCGTTTTTCCAGCAGGGCGGCGGCAAACCGTTCCTTCCGGCTTCCGCAGGCCCGGAGAAAGAGTTTGAGGTTGCCGTCCTGGGTAAACCGGAAATTCAGGGTGTAAAAGGCCAGGGCTTTTTCGATAAAGATCTGCCGGCAGAGGGCGGCTTCACTTCCTTCCCGTTTAAGAAAACGTTTTCGCGCAGGAATGGTGTCGAAAATTCCCAGGGCGCGGACGCTGGTTCCCCTGGCGCGGCGGAATTGTTCGATCCGGTATTCATCAGAAGTAAGTCCGCCTGACCCTTGACCGCCGGGTCCCACGGTGAGCCGCCAGGCTTCCCTGCCGTCGGTGCTGGTGAGGATTTCCAGCCGGGAAACTGCCGCCGCCGCCGCCAAAGCCTCTCCCCGGAAGCCCAGGGTCTCCGCGGTGTTCAGATCGTCCAGGGAACGGATCTTGCTGGTAGCGTGGGCTTGCCAGCAGAGAGCCAAATCCTCCCGGTCCATGCCGCTTCCGTCGTCCAGCACTTCGGTACGGCGTATCCCCCCGCCGTCAATAAGGAGCTCTATGGTGGTTCCTCCGGCGTCGATGGCGTTGTCAAGAAATTCCCGGACCAGGGCGGCGGGGCGATCCACCACCTCTCCGGCGGCGATCTTTCTCGCCTCCTCCGGGGGAAGCAGACGGATATGGGTATCCATCTCAGCCCTCGTCGTCAAAGAGCCCCAGTTCCGGCCGGGTCTCTGTTCCGGACCGGCGGTCCTGTTCTTCGGGGCTATTCATCAGCACTTCGATGCGGCTCTCTACTTTTTCCAGGTCCTTTTCCAGATCCCGGGCCAGTTTGATCCCCTCCTCAAAAGCCTTTAGGGCGTCGTCCAGGGGAATATCCGGCTTACGGATTTTCTCACCCAATTCTTCCAGCCGTTTCAGCCGTTCTTCAAAGTTTTTCATGCGTCCTCCAACACCGGAACTTCCACCGTTTCGGTATTCGCGGTGATAACCCCCTCCATGGGGCGTATAATAAGCCGTTCGCCGGGTTTGGTTTCCCCGGCATGGCGCAGAACTTTTCCGGTTTTCTCCCGGAGAACCACCGAAAAGCCCCGTTCCAGAATAGAGCGGGGATTAGCCGCCTCCAGGTTTACCGCTGCCAGTTCAACCCGGCGGCGCATATCCCTAATCCTTTCCGACAGGTTTTCAAGCAGCGCTTCTTTAGCGTCATCAAAACGTACGAGCCTTGGCTGCAGTATCCCCCTGAACCGGTATTCCAGGTCCTCCGCGCCGAAGGGCTTTATTAAAAGCTGCGCCCTATCAAGCCGGGCGTCCATGGTTTCCCGTAGGGATTCCCCGGCCCGCTTTACCTGCTCTAAAATATCCGCCCGGTTTGCGCTAACCAGTTCCGCCGCCGCCGAAGGGGTAGGGGCCCGGAGGTCCGCCGCAAAATCCGAAAGAGCCCAGTCTATTTCGTGCCCCACCGCGCTGATCACGGGAATTTCCGACGACGCGATAGCCCGGACCACCGCTTCTTCCGAAAAGGGAAGCAGGTCCTCCAGGGAACCCCCGCCCCGGCCCACGATAAGCACATCCGCCAGCTTCCACCGGTTGGCCTGTTCAATACGCCGGGCAATAATGGCCGCCGCC
>JAITBO010000197.1 GCA_031283505.1 Treponema sp.
CGTCGACAGAGCCTTGGCTATCTTACTAATGAAAAATTGAGTGTTACCGATGTGGCCTTGGCTTCCGGTTTTTCCAGTATCAGCTACTATGGTGAAATTTTCAAGCGTCTTCTTGGCATAAGTCCCGGTGAATACCGCCGGAAACTACGCGATGGAGGACCTCTACCATTGATGTAACATGAAAAAAGATGTTTCCTTCATCGTACGGAGAGCTGCCATGCTCTCCCTGACTTGTAGACAGACCGGTCTCCATGCCCCGGATCAGCCTCGGCCTGTCCCGTGATAACGCCGCGATTTCCATGCCGGGCAAATTTGCCAAAACGACAAGATAGTTATAAAAAAAGTGATAATAATGATAGTTAACCCTAAAAAACAAGAATATCATGATAGCCATATGAATGACAAAACAAAGGTTGTTGCGGAGCGCCGCCCGGCGGGCTTCGGGGGGCAGCTTGCGACACTCGTAATCCCCATCACTATGCAGAACCTGATAAGCGCGGGTGTCGGCGCGGCGGATGTGTTCATGCTTTCCTTTGTCAATCAAACTGCCATAGCCGGAGTGTCCCTGGCATCCCAACTGGTTTTCGTACACCAGCTTTTTCTATCTACCATTGCTACAGGCGCGACCATGCTGGCGGCGCAATATTGGGGAAAGCGGGATACGGACACCATCGAAAAGATTTTGGGCATCGCCCTGGGCGTATCGCTGTTTGTCAGCCTTGCTTTTTTCATCCTCGCCTTTTTCTTTAACACATTTTTCATGGGGCTTTTCAGCACGGAAACGGATTTGATAGAAACGGGGGCTTTATACCTTGAGACGGCAAGCCCCATGTTCCTCTTAACCGGATTCTCGCAGGCCTATCTCTGCGTCAAAAGGAGCATTGAGCGCGTTCGTTCTGCCGTGGCGATTAATTCTTTATCGCTGCTTTTAAACGTATTCTTTAACGCCATCGCCATTTTTGGATTGTTCGGATTTCCCAAATCAGGCGTTTACGGCGTTGCCGCAGCTACCGTCCTTTCCCGGCTGATAGAAGTGCTGTGCTGCGTTATCGATTCACTCATATCAAAAAGTGTACAGATTAAACCAAAGAACATCTTCAGATTTGATGACACGGTACTTTTCAAAGACTTTGTTCATTACAGTCTGCCGGTGGGGGGTAACTATCTGGTATGGGGACTCGGCTTCACCATGTATTCCCTCATCATGGGACGCCTCGGCGGGGACATGGCGGCGGCCAACGCCGCATCTTCGGTTGTCCGCAGCTTGGTGACCGTAACCGCCGGAGGACTTGCCGGAGGGGGCGGTATTTTGCTGGGTAAAGAGATGGGACAATCACTCTTTGACAAGGCCCGAAAGGATGCGGGGCGGCTTTGCCGGGCGGCGTTTCTATGCGGAATCGCGGGAGGATTGCTTGTTCTCGCAACCCGCCCCCTGGTCATTTCCGTGATGCGGCTGAATGAAAGCACCAAAACGCTGCTTGGAACCATGCTGTTTATCAACGCCTATTATGTCATTGGAAAAACGATAAATTCCACCATCATTGTGGGGATTTTCTGCGCCGGCGGTGACTCCCGCTTCGGCCTTGTCTGTGATGCCTTCACCATGTGGGGCTTCGCGGTTCCCTTAGGGATGCTTGCCGCGTTTGTGTTCCGCTTTCCCCTTATGGCGGTCTACTTCATCCTGTTTCTGGATGAATTCGTTAAAATACCCTTTATATACCGGCACTATCACCAATACGGCTGGCTTAAAAATATAACGAGGAAGGAGAAATCATGACAGAACGTGAAAACATTGCACAGGGCCGTCTTTTTACGGACATGACCGAAGGGCTGCCGGAGGAACTGCTACGGGGCAAGGAATTGATGACCGCATTTAATGGAACGCTGCCATCAGAAACGGAAAAACGGCGGCAACTGGTAAAACAGATGTTCAAAAAGACCGGCAAGTTTTTTTGGATTGAACCGCCAATCTACTTTGCCTATGGTTCCCATATTTCTATCGGTGAAAATTTTTACGCGAATTTCAGCCTCACTATCATTGACGATTGGGAAGTGGATATTGGTAACAACGTGTTGTTTGGTCCGAATATAACCATCTCCACGACAGGCCATCCGCTTGATCCAGAAAAGCGACGGGAAGGCAAAATGTACGCCTTCAAAGTGATCATCGAAGACGATGTGTGGGTAGGTGGCGGCGCGATTATTAATCCGGGCGTTACCATTGGACGTGGTGCGGTAATCGGCGCGGGAAGTGTGGTAACTAAGGACATTCCCGCCAATGTTATCGCCGTGGGAAATCCCTGTAAAGTGCTCCGCCCTGTTGGGCCGGAAGATAAGATATACTATTACAAGGAACGAAAGTTTTCCGATCTTTAGGATATGCCGGATATACATAGGCGCGGTGGTGATTGTCTCGCTGTTTCCGGCTATGGGCGTAGGGCGGGAGATAGTACAGCCCGCAGGTTCGCGGCAAGAACCCGCAAGCCTACGGTTACAGTCGTAGGAGTAAACGTTCAAAACGGCGTCTTGTGACAGTTTTTTGATATATTTTAGGCAGATAAAAAATACCCGGCCTTTGCGGAGTTGGGTAGCAAGCCGGGATAGTTCCGACATACCAGAGGTGCGGTACCAGCCTAACTACATTTCGATAATACTACAAATCATCGGCATAGCCAAGTCAAATCAAATTCCTTAATTTTTTCCCAAATTGCGGGAAACCCCTAATTACCGTCTCCTCCATCGGGTTTATTTTGTCTCTTATGGATAACGAAGACCTTCATTCTTTGATACCCCTGGGTGATTTCAAGGCCATTTTGGGTATTGATGACCGGGAGGATACATTAAGCCGTTTTTGCCTTATCATGGCAACCTCACCATTGAGGAATACTGTAAACGATGTTTCTTCATGAAGAAACATCTTGAGCGGATAGAGCTTCACGGTGATCTGTTCCTGCCCCTGCGGGAATACCCGGTGCGGGAAGTTTTGGTCCTCTATTCTCTTTACCACACCGCCGAACCGGAACTGGTAGAGCCGGAATTCTATAGCCTCTGCCCGGAAATTCAAGAACAGCAGGACATACCCTATGAACTGCGGCTTTCTCCCGCATTGGGGCGGTTGCCGGGGGTATCGGCATTCAAGGCAGTGTACCGGGCAGGGTATAGACCGGGGAAGGCCCCGGCTGATCTGGCTTCCGCCTGCCTGGAACTGGCGGCCTGGAACATGAGCCGCTACCGAGGGCGGCGTATCGGGATGACCGGGAATGTCCGGGGAAACGGAAAGGATGGGGAACATCTGGAAGTCTCTATGCCTGAAAATGTCCGGCTGTTATTGGAACCGTACCGGAGGAGGACTATATGAATCTAAACATTATCACACCGCCCTTCGTGGCGGAAAGGAAAAGAAATGTTTGTGGAAGAAGCCATTATCGAAGCCGTGAAGCGTCTCCTTTCCGGGCGGGTGAATGAGATTTTGGGGGAAGCGCAATTTTCTATACCCCCTATTGAATTTGGCAGTTACCGGGGCGGTTCCACCTCAGTTCCAGTTATTTCTCTAACTACCTGTGAACGGACCGAAAAGGAGCGGAATATCCGGCTGGACGTTTACACCCTGACCATCACCTTTACCGTGCCGGAGCATCCAGCGGGGGAAAGGAACTGTTACGCCGCCGCCGTAGACCGGGCTTTGGCGGAAGATCCGGCCCTGGGCGGCGTTGCGGAACGGGCCGTACTGACCGGGAAGAAATATGTTGAGCCAAAAACGCCGCAGTGCGGCGATTACTGGAATGTCGTCTTGACATTAAAAGTTTCAGTTTTGAAGGAGCATGTATGAGTGTTGTGAGAAAAGAGGACTACGGCTATGTCCGGCCCCGGTGGGTACTGTACCACTTCCCGGAGGGTTACGAAAAGATGGAATACCTTGAGTTGTTCCACCGCCAGCGGGATGTGTTTTTTCTGAAAAAGAAGTCGGAAGGGGAAACCCTGCACGACCCGGCAGGGGAAACCATCAACTATTACCAACAGGCGGTAGAAAACACCGATGAACTGGTGTCCCTGCTGAATTGGGAAAAGACGGCGCGGCAGGATGTGGCCCACATGGACGAACATACCGGAGACCCGCTGACCGATGCCCGGCGGTATCTGCTCCGCACGTTCCTGAGGAAAGACACGGAGGGTGACGACCTGAACTATACGGTGCTTCGCCACAAGTTTGTGAAATGGATTGAAAACGACCTGAAACGGCTGCGGGGGGACGGGGGTTGTCATGCACATATTCCGGGCCAAACCTCCGAAGAACTGATCGCTGAATTTGACCGGGAGGATGCGTTCATCTACATTGACCTTCCCGAAGGAAACCATGAGCGGCTTTTGGAAGCGGTAAAAAACGTGAAGGCGAAGGTCTTGATTTCCTCACGGGACAGCCGGTTATACCTTGAAAAAGCCCTGGACGATTGGGACAGCTACAGTTTTGTCTACGCCGGTGAAGCGGGGGACAAAAAACGGGAGTGGTTATTTTCAAACTACGACCTTGTGTGGGCCGACCCTGACGGAGGGTTGTAAAGATGGTACAGGGCCGGGATTGTTGATTGTAGCTGCCATCCATGGCAGCAGGGGAAATTATGATTGTTAATGGCCGTGATTGCTTGGTCATGATAAAAACCGCTTACCGGGAACTGGGTGTACCCTAATCGGTAGAAACCATTCGGGAGGCGGTATCGCTATTGACGGAGGAAGCGGCAATCGAAGGGGACGGCTCCTGCTGTGCCATTAAAAAAATCGGCGGAGTAACCGGATGCGTGGTAACACCGCTGACCATCGGGACGACTCCTCTCCTCCTCTACCTTGCTATGGGCAGTACGGGCCTCCCGCTGTATGTGTCCGAAACCCGGAATATCTACCGTTACAAACTGGATCTTTCACCTGCGGAGGACAGTACCCGGTTTGATCTGGTACAAGAACGGGGCGGTTCCCGAAAAGTCTATGAGGGCTGCGCCGTTACCGGCTTTGAACTGCGGATACACCGGGGGGAAGCCGTAAAACTGAAACTGGATATACGGGGGGAACGGCCTCCGGAGATATACCCCTATACCGACCAACTGAAAACGGAAATGGGGGAACGGTTCATGGGAGACCGTGTTACCTACCGGATAAACGG
>JAITBO010000231.1 GCA_031283505.1 Treponema sp.
AAGATTTCTCCGTGAAATCTTTGTGTATGCGGGGGAACACATCCCCCGCACCCCCAGTAGGAAGCGCCCCAAGGGGCGGGGTATTAAACCCCAAAAGGGCTACGCCCTTTAATAAAGCAAAGAAAGAGGCATCCTATGAAACACGGCTTTACAATAAGGCAGACGATTTTATCACAGGATTATCGGAATATTTTTTAAACAATTTACAAATATTTTTAGCTCCCATGTCGTATAACAGGCGGTTTAGTGTAATGAATCTACTAGCCAAAATGCGCAAGGGATAGAAGCGGAAATCCCGCAAGCCCCAGCAAGGGGCTGAGGAATTGAAGCGGATAGCCCGGTCACCGTATGGGAAACGAAGTTTCCTAAGGCGATGCGCCCAACATAAATTCAACATTCGGCCTGATAAAAAACACGGAGTATTGCAGAGACACACGGAGGAACACGGAGTTTTGGATTACAAAACCGGATTTTTCCTCTTTCCTCTGTATAACGTCAGAAATCCCGCAGTTAGGACCTGCGTAATATCCCAAGAAGTTCCCGGAACCGTCCGGGGAGAGGGGTCCTGAAGGTCCTGTATTCCCCCATAGCGGTGCGGCAGCCCGGAGGACCAGGGATAACCAGAGAAAGGGACTTGGCGTGAAGCATCAGGGCCGCCCGGGGAAAGCGACCGTCCGGTTTTCCGTAGAGGGGGTCCCCCAGGATGGGGCAGCCCAGATATTTCAGGTGTACCCTAATCTGATGGGTCCTCCCCGTCCGGGGCCTGAGCATGAGGAGGGAATAACCCTTCCAAACGTGGACGACCCGGTATGCCGTGCGGGCGGCCTTGCCTTTGCCGGGGGAAACGGCGAATTTCTTGCGGTCCCGGCTGTCCCTGGCAATAAAAGTTTCTATGATCCCTTCGGGCTCGAGGGGGACGCCTGTAACAAGGGCGGCGTAGATTTTCCGGGTCTTGCGCGCCTTGAACTGCTCCGCGAGAAAGGCCAGGGCTTCGTCGTCGTAGGCAGCAATGATGACGCCGGAGGTGTCTTTGTCCAGGCGGTGCACTATTCCCGGCCTGAAGCCTTCCCCCTCCCCTCCCCGTTCCAGCCGCCTGAAAAGCAAGGCGTTTGCCAGGGTGCCGGTATGATTCCCTGCGCCGGGATGTACCACCATGCCCTGGGCTTTGTTGATTACCACCACCCGGCTATCCTCGTAGATGACATCCAGGGGAAGATCCTCCGGGATGAGGTCAGAGGGTCCGGCTTCGGCCCAGGAAAGTTCCAAAAGATCCCCGGTTTTTACCTGCCGGGAAATTTTTACATTTTTTCCGTTAATACGGGCGGCCAGGTTTTTGGCCTTGATCTGGGAACGGCTGAGGAGCCCCAGGTATTCGGCCACATACCGGTCAAGCCTGAGTCCCTGGGGGATCTCCCCTACCCTGCCGGTATACCCTTCCAATCAGGGCGTCCCGCCGGAGGGTTCGCCATCCGCGCCGCCGCCTATACCCGGAAGGGGCGTTTCTTCCGGCGTACCGTCTCCGGTTTCCCCGCCCGGCGGCCAGGGCGTCCGTATGATGACAGGTTCCTGCGGGGTCAGACGGGCGGCCTCCCTGGCGGCTCGTTCCCGTTTTACTCGCTGTATGATGTAATCCGCCGTAGCCACAAGGACTGCCCCGCCCGCAGCGGCGGAGATGACGGCCACATTTTCCCCGGTAGTTCTGGAAATAGAGCCCACAAGGGGAGCGTACCGGGAATCGCCATGCTGAAAAGTCCGGTAAGTATCTACGATGATGCCGGCAAGAAGGAAGGTAAAGGGAAAGGAACCGAAGGTGATGATGTCCGCCCGGCGCAGGTCCCGGGCCCATTGGGGCAGCTCGTCGTTTTTTTCGGCCTGAGACCCGCTCTCGTTCCGCGTCCCGGACTGGGACCTCCCGGAAGCCCGGAGGCTATGGGCGGGGAATAACAACGCCAGGATCACAAGCAAAACGAAACCTTTAAAACAATTTTTCATGGCATCCTCTCCCCGAAGATAGCGGTGCCTATACGGATCAGGGTGGAACCTTCCTCTATGGCGATTTCATAGTCCCCGGACATCCCCATGGACAGGCAGGACCAGTCGCATTCGGGAAACCCGGATTGGAGCCTGTCCCGGACCTTTACCAGGGCCCGGAAGGCCCGGCGTATCAGGGCTGTATCGTCCGTAAAAGGAGCCATGGTCATGAGCCCCCGGATCCTGAGAGAAGGAAAGGCCAGGGCCGTTTCCGCCGCCCGGAACAGGCTGTCTTCATCGGGGTAACCCGATTTTGAGGCTTCCCCGGAATTAAGCTCAAAAAGGATGGAAAGGGGAATATCCCTGACCACGCTCAATTTTCCCAGGCTGACGATGAGTTCATCCCGGTCCACGGATTCAACGCAGTCAAAGAGGGATACGACGGCCTTAGCCTTATTACGCTGAAGGGAACCTATAAGGTGGAGTTCCGCTCCCGGATGGCTTCCGGCAAAGCTGGCGGAACCGGCGAATTTTTCCGATGCTTCCTGAACCCGGTTTTCGCCGAAAAGGGTGATCCCCGCGTTCCAGGCCTCCTCCACCCGCTCCCGGCTGTGGAATTTGGAAACCCCCATCAGGCGGACATCTTCCGGCTTACGACCCGACCGTTCACAGGCGGCGGCCATGCGATCCCGTATGTACGCCAGCGCGTCAGCAACCGCCATAAGCGTTCCCGTCTCCGGCTTGACCCAGCGCCCGTTCCAGGGCCCCGGCCAGGGCCGCAAAATCATCCACCCCAAGCCGTTCCGCCCGCTCGTTGGGCGCTATCCCCGTATCCCTAAGGGCGGAAGCACATATCCCGGAGAGATCCCCCCGGTTCAGGGTGGCCCCGGCCAGAGAGGAGGCAAAGCTTTCCAGGTTGTTTTTTACTGTTTTTCGCCGGGACGCGAAAAGGCAGCGCAGAAGGGGCCTGAAAAAGACGGGGTAACCTGCGGGATCCCGGTCCGTCCTGAGATCGAGCCTGACCCCCTGGGAGTCCACCCTGGGTTCGGGATAAAAGGAAGCGCCCTTCATGATCAAAAGAGGCGTAACAGTATAAGCGGAAGCGCAGAGAACTGAAAATGAAGAATAATCTTTTGAACAAGCCCTGGCAGCCATACGCCGGGCAACCTCTTTTTGAACCGTTACTACCATCCGCTTAAAGAACCTGTTGTTTTCAATGAAACCGGCTAGTAAAGCCGCGCCTATAGTATACGGCAGATTTCCCAAAAGGTAATCCCCCGGCGGCGCAGTCCGCCAGGTTTTAAGGACATCCCCTTCCACCAGGGTAAAGGCGGGATTTCCGCCGAAAAATTCCCGTAACGCCGGGATGAAACCCTTGTCAATCTCAAAAGCCGTCACCGCCAGCCCCCGATCAAGGAGGGAACTTGTCATGGCCCCAAGACCGCTCCCTATTTCCCACACTCTCTCTTCAGGCGGGACATCCAGAGCGTCCAGAAGCTGCCGGCGGGCGTCGGGGTTGATCAAAAAATTCTGACCCAGGCGTTTCCGCATCCCCAGGCCCCGTCCGTCCAGGAAGGCCCTGAGAGCCGGAG
Organism: Treponema sp.; assembly: GCA_031283505.1. The sequence goes on from JAITBO010000231.1 coordinate 3,564, forward strand.
GGGAATCGTAGTTAAGCGGCGGCGAAGGGGGCAAGGCGGTTTCCTTTTTCGGACCGGCGTTTCCACGCCAGGATCAGGGCGGCAGAAACCAGCAGGGAGGCGATCAGGACCGCCTGGGGCTTTGAGACCTCTATGCCCGGAACCTGGCCGGCCAGGTCCGCGATCCGGGACAGGACCCCGTAAAGGAAGGAGAGAACCCTTCCCAGGGGCATGGCAAAGAAGGGCAGGAGGAAAGCCGCCGCCAGATATGCCATGGCGAAGATCATGAAGACCGTGGTCAGCGGCACGATGACAAGGCCCGCGACAATTCCTACGGGACGGAGGACGCCGAAAAAAAAGGCCGTCGTTGCGGCGGTGGCGATAAAGGCCCCGATGGACGCGGACAGGGGCCTGGACAGAATTTCCGGCGCTATGCCCCCGAAAAGGCCGTGCAGAGGCCCTTCCAGGACGAGAATACCCGCCAGGGCCAGATAGGAGAGGATGAACGAGAGGCTCTCCCCGGAGGCGGGGTTGCGACAGAGCTGAATCACAAAGGCCAGCGCCAAAAGGCCGGCGGGCCGGCGGGGAAAAGTCCCCAGAACCGCCAGAGTCCCCAGGAGGTACATGAGGACCGCCCGCTCCAGGGAGGGCAGGGGTCCTACAAGGCCGGCATAAAGGAGAATAAAAACCGCTCCCAGGATGGCCGCCGCCCTGAGGCCCAGCTTTTTTTTAAGGAGGAAGGCAATAACCGCCGAAACAACGGCCAGATGCATCCCCGACAGGGCAAGCACATGGGAACACCCGGCATCCCGGTAAGAAGCCGCAAGCTCCGTTTCCAGGGAGTCCCTGACCCCAAGGAGGAGGGCCGCCGCAAGGCCGCCCCATTTGTAGGGACGGAACTTCTCCAGTACGCCGATCCTGATTCCGGTACGGAACCTTTCCACCGCCGGGGCGGCTTCCAGGATATGTACTCCCTTCGCCCTAAAGACGGGACCGGCGCTTCCCTTTCCCGGCGGCAGGAAAGCCCCCTCGATGTAAACCCGGCTCCCCCGTCCCAGGGTCCGCAGCCGGGGGATCGCTTCTTCCGGGAAGAAGACCAGGACTTCTCCTTTGGCGGAGGCCCGGAGACCGCCCTTTCCGGCGGCGTTTTCCAGGTCGAGAAAAGCCATGCCCCGGCCACCCGCAAGCCCCCTGGGATCGTCCCTGAGCCTTCCGGTAAGACCGGCGATCTCCCCTTCCTTGATGCCAAGCCCCGGCGGACCGGGAAAGGCAAGGCGGGCCGCAAAGCCCAAGGAAAAGCCCACCGCCAGGGCAGCCAGCGCCAGGGATATTTCCCGGAACAGGCGGGCGTCTTTTTCACCCCCGGAGGCCGGAGCCGGAAAGGTCCTCAAAACCCGGCTCAGGGAAACCAGGGTTACAAGCAGAAGGCCAAACCAGAGGACAGGGCCTGCAACGCCGCCTCCGGCCAGGACATAATAACAAAGCGCCGCGCCCAGGGCGGAATATACCGGAGGATATAGCCAGGATAATTTTACCATTTGAGCCTGTTTAAGGCCTCCTTTGCCGCGTTTTGAATCCTTTCAGGATAAGACAGATAACTGATATACAACAAATAATCAAAGGCTATTTTATCGCCTATCGCGCCCAGGGCCTGCACAACTCCCAGGGTAACGGCTTCATCGTATTCCCCATTCCGTTCCATGCGGGAGTTGAGGAAACCCAGGTGAAGGGCCAATACCTGGGCGGCTTCGGAACTGCCCATGGCGCCCAGGCAGGCAATGGCTTCCACAGCCTGTTCGCGGGCGGCAAGTTTGTTACCGTAATCCTGTTGAACCCGGTAAAAATGCTTAATCGCCAGGCTTGCCGCCCTGGTCCAGCGTAAATCCCGAAGCGTCCGGATCGCGGCATACCGCAAGTTGGCGGATGCCTCCTCATCGCTTTTGTTCCCGGCAAAGAAATCCAGGCCGGTTTCCAGGGCAATGGCCGCCATTTCGGCCCGCTCCGCATCGGTGAATTTCCGGTTATTGGAGGCTATGTTGAAGGCCGCAAGCTTTTCCGCAGGCGGGTTCATGCGTATCACGTCGATAAGATACTGCCGGAAATTACCGGGGATCATGTCCAGGGCAACTGCGGCTTCGCTGGTTACGGCTTCGGGATACCCGGAGATCATCGCCGAAAAGAGAGCCGGAAAAGAAGACCCGTCCCCTATGACGCCCAGAGCCTTTATGCAGGCGGACAGGACAGGATATTCGGGGGGAATGCCGGAACGGAAGCGGATGTTTTGGTTCATCAGGTACTGATTCAGGTTTTCCGCAACCCCGGCGTTTCCCACCCCCAGGACAGCCAGAGCGTTGACGGCCTCCACCCGGATCAGCATATCATGAAACCGGGAGAAAACCTGCCACAGATTGTCCGCCGCCGGCCGTCGTCCTGAAGAACCAAGCCCCCGGATAACCGTTATGGCGAGGGCGGTAAAATCCGCGTCATTTTGCAGAATATCCATGTTTTGCAGGATAAAATTCAAAGCAAATTCATGGAGTTCCCCTATGAATTCCGGCGCTTTTTCGTCGGTACCCGCGTCCCGTAGTATGCGGTCTTTTTCGGCAAGATCGGCGCGGAGAAAATTCCGTTCATAGGAAAAGAGTACCGGTTCCTGGGCGAAAACAAGAGGGTGAATCAACAGAAATCCGGGGAAGAACAAAACAAACCGGAATATTTTCGACAATCCGCTCATACCTTCCTCCTTGGAATTCTAAACTCCATTATACATTATCGTTCGGTATATCCTGAAGTTCAACCTTGGCAAAAGGATCTATGCCGGTAAGTACATTGCCGTCTTCACCGTCTTCAGAATTTCCTTCCGTAACTCTAAACGGAAGGGCTTCTTCATCATTCTGCATTCCGAATATTTCGCCCAATATCTCATTTCTGATGTTCGGAGGGAGAGAATCGGCTTCAATATGCAGAACCGAACGGTTTGCGTCTTCATTATAATTCACAGTCCTTACGGTTCCGCACAAGGTCAGCAGAGACGGCTCCTTCAAAGCAAACTGAATTTTTACCCGTAACCCCGCAACGGCCTTTCCTCCTATGGTCACGGCGCACCCGGTATCGGAAATATCGTTGAGAACACATTTGAATCCCGGAACAACTTCAACGGCGTCCGAATCTCCCTGACCCTGGAGATACAGAAACGCCGGTTTATGGGTTTTCATCCTGAGGGATTTTCTTTTTTGAGTCCTGAAGAGGGTGTCGGAATGGGTGATCTGGAGGGCCGGATGGCCTTTGGAGTAAACCTCGTCCGTCACATCCGCATCAAATACGTATCCCGCGTCATCGTCCCGCCAAAAATAAACCGCCAGGCGCTGGCCGGTCCAGGAGAAATTCCGGGGCAGATTCGCTCCCGCAGGTCTGGCTATGGTAATGTATTGACTCGTATTTTTGATCAGGTGAGACGGGAACACTCCAGCGGCGGCGGCAAGGATCCGCAGGTTTTGGGATTCCCCAATCTGCCGGGTACTGACCAGGCCGTTTTTTATCTTTGGTTTTTCAAATTCAATCTTTTTGCGGTAATCGTACAATTTGGAAAGGAATTCCTGGATTTCGGGGTCTTGGACGGTCCCGGAAAGACGGGCGCTCCGGGCCAGGGCGCGTATACACATATCCAGTCGATTTTGAGACCAGAACAAGGCTGTGGGATCGTCTATATTGGATTTCACCGCTAGCCGGTGAAGGAGATCGATTTCCTTAAAAGTGAATCCCAAGTCCTTGCCTTTGGCATAGAATTGCAGCACGCCGTTCTTTTTTTCTTTACCTTTCCTCCCCTTCCCTCCCAAAAGGGACATGATAAAAATGAAAACCGCGAAAACCGCAATTACTGTCACTAAAACCAAAAAAACATTCACCCAATTTTCCTATTTATAGTTTATACTCAATATACCAAAGTCAGAGAAGGGCTATCCAGTCCCCGGACTGGAACATCCCGGGGCCTTTTGGCCTCAAAGGAGCGCGCCATGAACCCCTGGGCCGAACCCTTTATTGTGTATGCCGTACTCTTTTTCCCCGGTTTCGCCTCAAGCGGCTTTTCCTCCGGAACCGCCGGGGCGGAAGAAGCGGAAACCATTCAGTTCGTCATCTCCCAGGAACTAAGCCACATCCTGGGATTCACGGTTCCGGCCCTGGCGCTCATAGGCTATCTCCTGGTCTTGCGGGGAGGGAAAAAACGCCTGCCGGGAAGCCCCCGTTCCGGAGACTGCCTGTCTTTAGCCCTGGCCCTTCCGGGCCTGCTGGGAGTGGGCCTCCTCATCTCCCTGGTTTCCTCCGTCTTTTCCGCCGGGTCCTCTGCCTTAACGGTGGAAGCCCCCAGGGGTCTCCTGGCTGTTATGGTCATGTTCTTCTCCTGTCTCAGCACGGGCTATCTGGAAGAATTTTACTTCCGGTATTACCTTTCCCTCAGGTTCAAACAGGCCGGTCTCGGCGAGCCCTTCGCCATAGGCCTTTCGGTGCTTCTCTTTTCCCTCTGCCATATCTACGAAGGTCTCTGGGGGGCCCTGAACGCATTCCTTGCAGGCATCCTCCTTTCCCTGGTTTATAAGAAGTACCGCGCCCTCCACGGCATAGCCTGGGCCCACGGCTTTTACAATGTCTTCATATACCTTAACGGTATTTAACGCGACTTCGACCATGTTCTGGCGGGGGTGTAGCCCATACGCGTACAATTAAGAAGGCTACTATAGGCATGGGTGGGGAACTGAAAAACTTTGAAGAACTCCTCAGACTCCTGCCTTTGGGGTGAGAGCAGAAGGCACGGGAAACGGTAGTGAATAAAGGCCGTTTTTCTCCTTGAGCAGAGTAAGAGACCAGCAAAAGAATGGAGTAGCGGATAAGCGACTCCGGCTGCGGCATGGACGAGGAAACCCAAAAGCGCATATTCGACCAGTTTTATCAGGGGGATACTTCCCATTCCCAGGAAGGCAACGGGCTGGGGCTTACCCTGGTGAAAAAGGTGATCGACCTTACCGGCGCGAAGATACGTGTTACGAGCAGAACCGGGGAAGGCGCGGTCTTTACGGTCAGGCTGAGGGCGGCGGAAGGGGCGTGAGCCTGCACATTCCCCGTTTTGAGTTTCCAGATGGTACTGTGCGCCTTTTTCATCTATCGAATATTTCTAAAAAATCTTTTGGGGTAATTATGCCGCCCTCTTGGGGGAAATGTTTTATATTACCGGTTATTAAATATTGGGCTTCCCCGGATTTATAAACTTCATAAAATTTTTTATCGGTTTCATCAATAAACGCTATATGTATATGTTCAGAATTTACAAATTCCCCGCGGTCCTGATATAGTCAATAATGTCATTTATTATTTCTGTATCAAATCCAAAATCTTTTCTTGACAGTACATCAATATATTCAAAGATAATTCTATTGTCATAGAGTATTTTTA
>JAITBO010000282.1 GCA_031283505.1 Treponema sp.
CTGTCCTGAAAACAACGGTTTCGTTCGGGGCAGCCCGTTTTTTATGGCCGGTCCCGCCGCCTACAGCCGGAAACCATACTCCGAGAAGAACTGTATCTGATGTTTGAGGAAGGCCAGTCGCCGGGAAAAACCCTCGGGTCCGTACAGAAAAAATGGGAGGCGGCGTTATGGCCCCCCTCCCCCCCCTGGAGCCGGAAACATCCAGCCCGGAACCGGATTAATCTCCCCCGGAGGTGAATTATCGGAGTTCGGAACTAGGAAATCGGAGTTCGGAACTAGAAACTTCTAGCTCGGAACTAGAAAATCGGAGCTCGGAGCTAGAAAATCGGAGCTCGGAGCCGGAAACTTCTAGCTCGGAACTAGGAAATCGGAGCTCGGAACTAGGAAATCGGAGTTCGGAACTAGAAAATCGGAGCTCGGAGCTCAAAAGCGCGCCGAGGTACATCTTCAGTCGGTTTCTCCATGAAAACCGGTCGGCCTTTATCCTTTTCGTCCGGGAAGATGAACCCGATGGGTGATACTTTGAATTCCTGGCCCGGTAACGCGTCCTCTGGACAAAAATTCCGCGATATGACACAATCCTATATGGAAGTTCGCAGCATATTCCAAAATATATCGCCCCTTGATCACCGGTATTCTGTTTCCGAAAAAGATGTTTTTGATTCCCTCTCGCCTTGGCTTTCCGAGGAAGCTTCAATCGCGGCCTGCGTCAAGGCGGAGACGGCCCTGGTTATCGCCCACCTGGAAATCCGGGGAGGGCTTACACCGGAACTCCGGGAGAGCCTGGAAAAGGCCGGCGCTTCCGTGGAGGCTGCGGAGGTCTACGCCGAGGAGGAAAAGACCCGGCACAACATCCGCGCCCTGGTGAACGTCCTCAAGGCCAAAGTCCCCCCGGAGACAGCGCCTCTGGTGCATCTTGGGGCCACCAGCGTGGACATCCTGGATACGGGTTTGTCCTGGCGTATACAGGGGGCGGTCCGGGAAGCGGTCCTGCCCCGGTTGAAAAAGCTGGAACTCCTTCTCTGCGCCTTTGCCGAAAAAGAAGCGGAGACCCCCCAGGTGGGCCGTACCCACGGCCAGCACGCGGTGCCGGTCACCCTGGGTTTCGCCCTGGCGGAATATGTGTCCCGTCTTGGAAAGTCCGTCCTGGAAATCGAGCGCCTTGCGGGGCAGCTTAAAGGGAAGCTGGCCGGCGCTGTAGGGGCCTATAACGCCGCAAGCATGATAGTCCGGGACCCGGAAGACCTGGAGCGGCGTTACCTTGGGGAACTCGGCCTTGAGGCTTCGGAACATTCCACTCAGCTTGTGGAACCCGAATACCTCCTCAGGCTGCTCCTGGAGATCAACCTTGCCTTCGGCATTATCGCCAATCTGGCCGACGACCTCAGAAACCTTCAACGCACGGAAATAGGGGAACTCCGGGAGGGCTTTGCCGCAGACCAGGTGGGGTCTTCCACCATGCCCCAAAAGCGAAACCCCTGGAACTCGGAACACGTCAAGAGCCTCTGGAAAGCCTTTATGCCCAGGGTTGTCACCTTCTACATGGACCAGATCAGCGAACACCAGCGGGACCTCACCAACTCGGCAAGCCAGCGGTTCATCGCCGACTATATCACCGGGTTTTGCCTTGCGGTGAGCCGCATGACCTCTGTCATGGAAGGGCTGGGCGTGGACCGGGAGCGGCTTCTCGCAAACCTGCGCGGCGCGGGGAGCGGCGGAATCCTGATTCCTGGCGGAATCTTGGCGGAACCGGCCTACATCCTTCTTGCGGAGGCCGGGGTTTCCGGCGCTCACGAGGTAATACGCCGCGTCACCCTGAAGGCGGAAAAAGAAGGGCTGACCTTTGCGGAAGCCCTGTCCGGGGAAAAAGAGGTTTTTGACCGTATCGCCGGGAAAATGGCGGAACTCGGTATCGTGCCTTCCAAAGAAGAAGCCCTGTCCTTTTTCACCCATCCTGAAGAGTACTGCGGACTTTCAGCGAAGAAGGCGGGAACTATCGCGGCAAAATACAAAAGGCTGATGGAAATTCAGTCGAAGAACAGTTTGGATCGAAAGAAAATCGGATCGAAGGAAAATTAAGTCGAAGGAAATTAAGATCGAAGGAAATTAAGATCGAAGGAAAATTGGATCGAAGGAAAATTAAATGGGAGAAAATATGTTTACCGAAGCCTATTCCTACGACGATGTGCTGCTCCTGCCGGGATATTCCGATATTCTGCCCAGAGACTGCGATGTCGGAACCAGGTTGTGCGCGGACGTGCGGCTTAACGTGCCGGTTGTTTCCGCAGCCATGGATACGGTGACTGAAGAAAAACTAGCCATTGCCATAGCCCTGGAAGGGGGTTCCGGGGTGATACACCGGAACCTGAGTCCCGAAGAACAGGCGGCCCAGGTGGCGAATGTGAAGCGTTACCTCAACTGGGTCATTGATTCTCCGGTGACTGTGGGAGAGAACGCCAGGGTGCGGGATGTAAAGGCGATGATGGACCGGTTCCGCGTTTCGGGTATGCCGGTCCTGGATGCGGACGGACATCTTGTGGGTATCATCACGAGCCGGGACCTACGGTTTTGCAGGGACGACAGTCTTTCTGTTGTTGACGTGATGACAAGGGATCCGGTGGTTGTGGAGGGGGAGCCGTCGGTTTCAGCCGCTCGTGAGAAATTCGACAAACACAGAATAGAAAAACTGCCGGTAGTGGATTCCCGGGGCCGTCTTACCGGGCTTATCACCGTCAAGGATATGGAAAAACACGACCGCTACCCGCGGGCTGCCACCGACAAGGCGGGACGGCTCATCGTGGGGGCGGCGGTCTCTCCCCAGGATTACCATGCGCGGCTTCCGCTCCTCAAGAACGCCAAGGTCGATTACGTGGTCCTGGATACCGCCCACGGAGATTCCAAAAACGTGATGGAAGCGGTGCGGGGTATCAAAGAGAAGTTTGGCATTCCTGTCATAGGGGGGAATGTGGCCGTCCGGGAAGGTGTCCGCAGGCTTATCGATGCCGGGGCCGACGCGGTGAAAGTCGGGGTAGGCCCCGGTTCCATCTGTACTACCAGGGTAGTCGCGGGTATAGGGGCGCCCCAGTTCACGGCGGTCTGGGAATGCGCCGAAGAAGCCGCCAAGTCCGGCATTCCCGTTATCGCCGACGGGGGTGTCAAATTTTCCGGAGACCTCACCAAGGCCATAGGCGCCGGCGCGGACGTGGTAATGATAGGGAACCTCTTTGCGGGCCTCAAGGAAGCGCCGGGACGCGAGATCATTTTCGACGGCCGCATTTACAAGGAGTACCGGGGCATGGGGAGCCTGGGAGCCATCAACGACGGTTCCGGAGACCGCTACCAGATCGCCAAGGACGAGACCCCGGTTCCGGAAGGCATAGAGGGCCGGGTCCCTTACAAGGGCGAGATGCGGAACTACCTGCACCAACTAATTTCCGGCCTCAGAAAAGGCATGGGTTACTGCGGCTGCAAGAACATTGAAGAACTTAAAAAGTACCGGAGATTCGTCAGGATTACTGCCGCCGGCCTTCGGGAAAGCCACGCCCATGACGTGACCATCACCCAGGAAGCGCCGAATTATTCGCCTTCCTGATCGGCATGAATTTTAAAAAGGAACTTGACGCCTGGTATAAAAAGATCAACAAGCCGGAATTCATCCTCACCGATCCGGTTCAATTTCCCCGCCGGTATATGGGCGCGGCGGACAGTCGGCAACAGGAAATGTGCCGGCGGGATGTCGAGATCGCCGCCTTTCTTGCCGCCGTCATTGCCTGGGGCCGGCGGGAAAGCATTATCCGTTCGGCGGAAAGGCTGTTCGCCTGTATGGGCCCAAGTCCGGCTGCCTTTGTCATGTCGGGGAATTACCGGAAATTAAAAGACCGCTGCATACACCGTACTTTTTTTGAGGCGGATTTGGCCTATTTCTGCCGGGGATTCAGGGTATGTTACAAAAAGTACGGCAGCCTGGAGTCTCTTTTTTCTCCGGCCCTGGAATCCTCATGCGTCTGGGACGGCATAACCCTTTTCCGGGAGACCATGGCGGAGGGAAACGAAGGCCGCTATACCAAACATATCGCCAACCCCGCCGCTCATTCCGCCTGCAAACGGATAAACCTTGCCCTCCGCTGGCTCGTCCGGAGGGAGGGTCCGGTGGACCTGGGCCTCTGGAAAAGTGTGTCCCCTGCCGCTCTTGTCATTCCCCTGGACCTTCACGTCGGGCGTACCGCCCGGCGGCTCGGCCTTTTGGAACGGAAGGCCAACGACCGGAAAGCCGTGGAGGAGCTTACGGCGAAGCTCAGGGACTTTTGCCCGGAAGACCCGGTAAAGTACGACCTGGCCCTGTTCGGCATGGGGGTGGCGCGGAAGTAACCGCCTGGCGGTGTTTCTGTGAGAATGACAAGGGAAATTCGCCCTGCAAGGCAAACCCCCGGTCTTGCCGGGGGTATTTCTTTCTGTATTAGCTGTTCAGCAGCGCGGTGATTTCGGGACGGTTCCATCGGCGGGCTATGTCGGCGGGACTTTCGGCGGCGATGTTCCGGGTGTTCTTGTTGGCCCCCAGATCAAGGAGCAACGCGATGAGTTCCGTACTCCCATATTGGGCGGCGTAGTGGAGGATGGTGTTCCCCACCTTATCCTTGGCAACGATGGCGCGCCCGGAGAAGATGGCCCGTACCGGTTCGCGGCCTTTAGAAAGGACGATGACTGCGGGGGTCTTGCCGTCTCCACCCGCCGCAAAGGGGTCTGATCCGGCTTCGGCCAGGAGCCGGGCCGCTTCCCAGTTGTTCATATCCGCCGCTATACGCAGGGGAGTACGGCCTTCGGCATCTATCCCCGATACCCGGCCTCCCTGATCGATGATGGTCTGGATTACTGTCGGAGCGGCTCCGTCAAGAACGGCGATATGCAGGGGTGAACGGCCTTCATCATCGGTGATGTATATACGATCCTTGGTGAGGAGGGTGGATACCATACGGTTTGAGGTATTCAGGGCGATCCGGAAAGGGGTCTTGCCCCGGGAGTTTTTTGCATGGATAGAACAGCCAAAGGAAAGAAGCTGGTTCACAATGTCTATACGATCCATGGTAACGGCTATATGCAGGGGAGTATCGCCGTAGCCGTTCCGTATGGAGGGATCGGCGCCCGCATCGGTCAGGCGTTCAATTACCGGGGTGTAACCCATCATCACCCCTTCCATAAGAGGAGTGTTTCCGTCATTATCCCGGACCTCCGGATCGGCGCCGTAGCGGATGAGCAGGGTTTCCACGCTGACAATACCCAGGCGCACCGCGTCATGAAGCGGAGTTTTACCGTTCATGGCGTGGGCGTTGATGTCAACTCCGGCGGTTATCAGGGCTTCCGCAGCGCGGGGGGCGTTCCAGCGTACCGCCGCGTGCAGGGCCGTATTACCCAGAGAATCCCGACCCGCTGTGGAAGAACCCGCGTTGATCAGAGCCTGGACAGTGGAGGCCGAATCGGCCTTGACCGCCACAAAGAGGGGAGTTTCGCCCGTAGCGTTTGCCGCTTCTGTGGAAGCGCCTTTCTGCGCAATCAAAGGAATATGGACGTCCAGCCGCCATTGGGCCGCATAGTGGAGTATGGTGTTCCCCAGACCGTCCCGAACTTCCGTAGTACCTGAGGCAAGCATCCATTCCCGTACCCCCGGCGGGTAATCCTTTCCGGGGAAGAAGGTCAGGTAGATCGAATTTTCACCTTTGGCATTCGGGGCGAATATATCCGCCCCCCGGGAAAGCAGGAGGCCGCCGTTTTCCGCGGAATTAAGGCGTACCGCTATGTGAAGGCTCGTATCCCCTTCCTTGTTGCGGGCGTTGACCAGGGCCTTTTTGTCCAGGATCAGAGTTATGATCTGAGGATCCGCCCTGTTCAGGGTCGCCAGGTGCAAAATCGTATTGCCCGCGCTGTCGTTTTGGAGGACCGTTTCTTCGGTGATCAGGGCAGGCAGAGTCGAACGGCGGTCCCGCAGGGCCCGTTCAAAGGGAGTGATCCCTTCGGTGTCCACCGCGAAAATGTCGGATTTATACTGGAGGAGCAGGGGAATGTAGACCGCCCGGTTTCCCTGAACCGCCAGGTACAGAGGCGTCTTCCCTTCAACATTATGAATGGTCACATCCGCCCCGCTTCTCAAGAGGGTCTGGATTATGGCCGTACTCCGGTTCAGGGTAATCACGATATGCAGGGGAGAGTCCCCATGCTCATCCCGCAGATTGGGGCTTGCCCCATGAGAGAGGAGCAGGTTCAGGGCTTCCTGGTGAACTTCCTGGGGAATGGCGAGATGCATCACCGAATTCCCTTTGGCATCCTGGATGTTAACGTTTGCCCCCCGCGTAATGAGGATATCCATGATTTCGATGTTTCCCGCTCTGGCCGCTTCGTGCAGGGGAGTAGTTCCGGAGGCATTTTTAGCGTTTATATCCGCCCGCTTATCCAGAAGGAACAGGACATACCCGGTATGTCCTTCCTGGGCGGTATAGTGCAGAGGAGCAATCCCGTCGGCCATGCGGATATCGTAGTTGGAACTCCTCACCGCCGGAGCAAAGTAGACGTATATGGGGGCTTCCGAAATTCCCCCTGCCAGGATGAGTTTTTCCGCAGTTTCGGCATAGTTCTTTGTCCGGGTATTGGTAAACGCCAAATCCAGGGGCGTCTTCCCCGCCTTGTCCCGGGTGTTTACCGTTGCTCCCGCCCTGAGTATGGCCGTCACGGCGGCCTCGTTTCCCTCCAGCGCCGCCAGATGCAGAATCGTCCTTCCCTCACCGTCAACAGTCTGAATCGATCCGGCTGTAAGGATGGCTTCAAGGAAGTCCCCGTTCGCTCTTATGGCCTCAATCGCCGGGGAAGAATTTCCGTTTATGGGATGATGTATATTTGCCCCGACTTCCACCAGCACCCTTGCTGTGGCGCCGTCCAGGTTTTCGGAACTAATGTCCAGAGGAGTCCGCCCCAAACCATCCTCGGCGTCAATTTTAGCCCCCAAAGAGATAAAGAAAGACGCGAGTTCCGGCGACTTTTGTTCCGCCGCCGCATGGAGGGGTGTCCTGTCCCGCTGATCCCTAGCCTCTACATTGACCTCTCCCAGAAACTTTTCCCGTGCCCGCCCGGTTTCACCCCGGTCAATCAGACTCCAAACATCGTTCGGCGCCGAAGATTTCGGTTCGGGCGTTCCCGCGCAACTCCCGATAAGCAAAGAAAAAAAACCGATTCCGAATACTATTTTACCAAAATGACTCATACTATGCCTCATATCCGAATTATCGGCAAAAAGACACCTGTTCATATATAAAAAAACACGACAAGAACCATCTGTTCCTAAAAGTCGCGGGTAAATCCATTGACACAATCTGACGGAATAGGCTATTATAATTAAACTATATGAGGTTGTTCCAAAACCAATTGACTGTGCTCTAAATATGCACGGTTTTGGAACAGGCTCTTGGAAAACCCGGTCAAAAACCCGGTTTTTCCAGTAAATCCAAGGAAGCTGTTCCAAAAACTGAAGTTTTGGAACAGTCTCATATGATTTGCGGCCATGGTGGAACTGGTAGACACGCCAGCTTGAGGTGCTGGTGCCGAGAGGCATGGAAGTTCAAGTCTTCTTGGCCGCAATTGCTTATATACCCGGAATTTTCTGAAAGCATAGCGCTGTATGTTTATTTTTTATAGACGAGATGTGTTATGCCAAAGATAACCGGCTCGTTTTGGATTTACAAATGTCCGAAAACCAAAAAAATCAGGTTACCCTCTATCCTGCTTCTGGCTTTTTCTTACGAACTTTCTGCGACTTCTATCCGGGTCCTTACTTCGCCTCCTGCCCTTCCCCGTCCGGGGTGCGGTCCGAAGTAACCGTGTCGCCTTCCTTAACGGTCCCGGCGATGACCGCCTTGGCCAGGGGATTCTCCAACTCCGCCTGCATAGTACGCTTCAGGGGCCGGGCGCCGAAGAGTGGATCGTACCCCATTTCAGCCAAAAAGTCCTTGGCGGCCTGGGTGAGCGTAAGGGTAATCTTCCTCCCGGCCAGCCTTGCGACCAGGCGTTTGAACTGTATGTCAACGATCTTCCCGATTTCGTCCCTGCCCAGACGGTTGAATATCACCATCTCGTCGATGCGATTCAAAAATTCGGGACGGAAACTCTGTTTGAGGAGTTCCATCAGGGAGGCACGGAGGTCTTCTTCCTTCCCGGCGGAAAGAATCAAATCGGAACCCAGGTTGTTCGCCATGATAATTATCACGTTCTTAAAGTTCACGACCCGGCCCTGACCATCGGTAAGATCTCCATCCCGGCTTATATGAGCCGCTTTAGCGGCGAAGCGTATACAGTCCGCAGCGGTTTTGCTACTGCGTTATACGGCGTTTTTTAGTCCCTACCACAGAATTGCCGCTCATTGCTTTCCCGTGATAATTTCCTCAAAAATCCGCACGGCGGAGGGGTATCTGAATATTACAAAACTGTCATCCTCGTAGTCCGGTACGCACCGTGAAAGTCCTTCATCTGACTGCCATTCACCGAGGGTGAGTAAAAGAAAGGTTTCACCTTTATAGTAATCAGGATTTTCGTAGACGACAGGGTGTAGCCAATCTAAGTTATGATAATTGCCTATATTGAGGCCAAGCATCTCGATACGCCCATCTGTCAATTCTGTTATGACATTCGCGTTCCAAAATGTGGCGAATCCAAAACGCAAATTATTTTCTTCAAGGTACGATATGCTGTTTTTTCTGTGACTATTGTAATCGACTTCAGGCAGGGAATAAAGCCTTATAGCGCCGTTACAGAGTATTATAAAAACAATTCCAGATATGAACAGAGTCGCTTTCTTTCGCGTCATATTTTTTTTAGCAATTTCAAAAATTATAGCAAGCGCGGGAACATACAATACTTGTGTTGGAAACATATACCGCAGTTCCGCGCCTTCATCGAGTATTTGAAAAAATATAATATGATACAATATAGAAACAATAAAAAACAGCATAAAAGAAACATTCGCCACGCTCACGCCGTTATCGCGTCGGTTTTTTATGATTCTCGCCGGCTCGTAAAATATCAGAAAAACAATAATGACGATGGCAAAATTAAGTACGCCCTGCGCACTCATAATTTTTGCGTTTGCCGTGTATCCCAAAAACAATATGAAGTTATAAATTATGCTGCCAAGTTTTTGAAAAAAAATACCGGATAAATCTATTGTAGACGCATCGTGATGCGAATGAAAGTGGTAAAAAAGATGCAATAAAATATTTACCGCGTAACCGGCGGTGCAGAACACAAGGCCCGCCGCACCGAGTAAAAGCGCCTTTGAATTCAACGTGGCCTTTTTTTCAAAAAAACAAGCGCAGACCGCCGTAACAAACACAGGAAACTGTATATCCATCGGCCCCCGCACGCCACCAGCCCCGGACACTACGGCAAGCAACGCGAATAATACAAAAGCCGTGTTTCTTTTTTTTGCCGGTATGTTCCATCCACCAAGATTCAGCAAAATCGCGCCCAATCCTATATAGCAAAAAAACATCGCGATAAAAAATACATAGTAGCCGCCGAACAGTACAATATCCCAATATCCGAATGAAATAGGCAAAATTAAAAATATGGATGTACATAAAATAGTTTTGAGGGACACATCAAACTGCTTCATCATAAAAAGATACGAGGTAAACAGAACAAGGCTATTGAGCAGTATTGTAATTGTCCTGACGATGCGCCAACTGTCAAATAACTTAAACAACGGCATATAGAATAACTGCTGGTAAACGAGCCTGAGTTCTGTTGAATATACCCAGCTTGAAGTTACCAGTTTGTTTTCCTTTGCCAGCAGATTCCCCAGAATCATTTCGCTCGCCATGTCGCTGTTAAGCCATTGTTTGCCGTACATAAAATTTATATACGTTGTAACGGCGATAATCGCCGCAATAAGCACCACAAGCAGCCTTGTTTTTACCGTATCGGTAATTTTGCATGAATAAAAATTATACAAAACGATTCCGCAAAAAAGCATGGCAAATATGCCCGTGGAGCCAAAAAATGACCGCCAAGTGATGCTTTCTATCGGCTTGATACGTTCCGCAATTCCGATAATTATTCCATTTAACGGCGAAAACAGCAGCAATATGCTGCCGACAATGCCGCAGACCGCCAGTACCGCCAAAGCTTTTTTACACTTTTCCGTAAAATCCCGGCGCTCAAAGAGCCTTTCCATGTAATCAATCATCACTCCTCCTGAATACTATAAAACGTTGACCAATATAATTCAGAACTGTGTATAAACACATTCCGCATATAAAAGAAATATTTCCTGTAAGTTTTGAATAGCTGTCATAATCCGCTGAAAATCCATACCGGTTCCCGAACTGTTTTAATAAAAATGAAACGGCGGGGCGGGCCGCTCCGTAAGCAATAAA
>JAITBO010000369.1 GCA_031283505.1 Treponema sp.
AGTTTTCGCGGGAACACCGAAAAAACATCCTTTACCCTCATACGGACCCCTTTTGCGGATATTGCAATCACAGCCGCAATGCCGCAAATTCGCAGATGTATAAATCCGCTGAACCGGCAACGCTAATTCGTTATAGGGTAAAGCAATAACACCGCTTATGCTGTTCTGGAAATAGGTAAAATGCGCAGTCCGGCACATCTCATATACCGCCGGAACGTTATGCGCCATCCTTTAAGATCTGCTCAAATGCTAAAAGGCCGAAATTCAAATTTTAACCCTTTTGGGGTACTTCCAAAAGAATAGCAGGAAGATTCTACAAATGGCCGTAACAGAGGACAAATTCCCGGCAGACGCCGCTATACGTCGAACTCCGCCCATCTGACCTTGCCCGCCTTGATCACATCCCGCAGGCGTTTTTCCTGTTCATTCAAGGTCCGCCCGGATCCGCTTTTTACTTCCAAAAAAATCACTTCGCTGATGGCCTTCCGGTTCATCCCCTTAAAAACCAGGAAGTCTACCGGCTTTCCGATGAACCGGCAGTCCCCGGGATCGAAGGGGAAACCCGGCAGGAGGGGCGCCATCTGTTCCGAAACGAGACCGCCCAGCACCGCCCTGGATGCCTTGAGCCGGGCCTTGACTATCTCCTCGACTTTGCGGCCCTCCCATTCGGCGGCCTCCCGCCTCCTCCCGGCCCGCATACCCAGCCGCAGGCCGGTGACAAGAAAGACGAGGCAGAAAAACAGAAAAACGCAGAGAAGGATGATGAGTTGGGGGCCAAAGTATTCGAGGTGTTTCATCAGAGGTTCCATAGAAATACTGTGGCATGAAAACACGGCGTTGGAAAGACCCGGCCCGTCATCCCTTAATCGTGAACCGCACCGGATACCGGTATCTCACCCCCACGGGAACCCCGTTGGCTTCCGCCGGTTTTCCTTTGCGGCCCCGGAAGGCGTTGACTGCGGCATCCCCGAAACCCCGGCCCGGCGGGTTTTCCCTAAGGACGGTAACCTGCCTTACCTCTCCCCGGCGGTCGATGAAGAGTTCCAGGTAGACCGTACCTTCGATGCCGGAGCGCAGGGCAATAGGGGGGTAGACCAGATCGGCGAGGAGGTCCCGCTCCGAAAAGACCGGAGGAACAGAGATTCTGTGCATGGGGAGGTATTCTTCTTCATTTTCCGCCGCCCGGACGGGGGGAGCCTGGGATACAATCAAGGTTCCGGGATCGACAAGGACTTGATCTTCCGGCACTTCTTCTGTTTCTATCATGGTTTCTGCAATGGATTCCACAGCATTTTCCGGAACCGGAGGCGGAGGTTCCGGCGGGGGGGGAGGCGGAGGAGGCGGAGCTTCTTCTTCAAAGTCGGTAAGCTTCATCACCGATACCGGCGGTTCCTTCGCTGCGATTACCGCGTCCATGGTGATGGTGAAGAAGAGGATCAGCAGCAAATGAAACGCGGTGACTGCGGCGAACAGGGCGAACCGGACCAGGCTGGTTTTACGCATCTTTTACAACAAAGCTGACGACCCGGTACTGGAGGATCTGAAGGATTTCCAGAACTTTGTGGACGTTTGAAAACGGCGTGTCCCGGTCGGCTATAATATGGAGGCGGGTGTCCGGGGCGTTTCTGTAGAGATCGCCTACGGCATTTTCAATAGTCTTGAGGGTACATGGGAGGCCGTCCAGGTAGACGGCGCCGGAACGGTCTATCCAGATTTCCGTATTCTTTTCGGCGCTGGTTTTTTTTGCCGTTTCCGCTTCGGGATATTCAATTTTGACTTCCCTGCGGTAATTGATCAGGGCTACCAGCATGATGAAGATGAGGAGCAGAAACGCTACGTCAGACATGGAGTTGAGGGGTACGGTGAATTTTTTCCGCTCCCGGCGCAGTTTCATTGTTTTGCCTCCTGCCTTCAGGTTTTCTCCGAAGGATCTTCTTTCATGGTGAAAGAAAAAGAGTCGATGGACAGTCTTTGCGCCAATTCTACAAAGGAGACCACCTGCTGCCAGGGGGCGCCGGGGGAGACCGTGAGAAGTACCGCAACATTGGGGTTGGCGCTCACTGCCGAACGGATGGCCTGCTCCGCTTCGGGGGCCGACAGGACTTCTCCCCGGTAGAGAATGTATCCAAAGTCGTCAAGTTCAAAGCGCAGCAGGTCTTCTTTCAAAATCAGCCGGGTAGAATCTTTGGCGGGCAGGTTCATCAGGAAACCCTTGTTTATATTGAACCCGGCGATAACGATAAAATAAATGATCAGTAAAAAAGCGATGTCGCTTGAGGCGCTTGACTCGTCAAAACTTTTTCTTTTTTTTCTTGCCAGATTCACGGCAGCCTTCCTGAAAACAAGGGATACGGCCTTCCCTTATACGCTGATGTTGACAGAGCGAGGCTCCGCCGCCGCCCTTTCTCCGGCGCCGGTCGCGGCAAGCTCGGTGATCAGGTCCGAACAGGTTTTCTCCACATCGGCGGCGAATTTATCAACGACATGGCTGAACAGGGAATGGGCGATCATGGCGATGATGGCGATGATGAGCCCGAAGACCGTGGTGATCAGGGCCTCGTAGATGCCATTGGCGACGATTTGGGCGTTTACCTCGGTGGCTTCGGCGATGGACTTGAAGGCCCCTATCATGCCCGAAACGGTACCCAAAAAACCCGTCAACGGGGAGAGGGAACCCAGGGCGGTAAGGAAGTTGAAGCCGTTTTCCAGGGAATTGATGCAGCTTAGGGCTTCCGCTTCCGTCGCCCGTTCCATGCGCTGTTCCGTAAGCCCCGAACGGTTCACCAGGGTAAGGAAGATGCGCGCCCCCACGCGCCGCCTGGTAAGGCCCGACAGGTACTCCCTGGCTCCGGCAATGTCGTCGTCTTTGATGAAACTTTCGACCCGTTCCTTCATGTCGTCGAGCCTCAGGTTGTGGTAGAGAAGGTAGACAACCCGTTCCAGGGCTATGGCTATGGTCGCCACCGAAAAGAGGAGGAGGGGCCACATAAATACCCCGCCCATTCTGAACAGTTCCAGCAACGAAAAACTTGTAGTTTCCCCCATGGGCGCCTCACTTTATTTTTACAAGATTTATTTCATGCATCAGGGATTCCAGTATATTATCCCATTCGTATTGAAGATAGATCCAGGCGGCGGCTTCCTCCCAGTCCCGAAGCAGAGTTCCGGAATTCCTCACTAGCCGCAGTTCTTCCGGGAACAGCGCTTCGGTGTAGGCCGCGTTCCACCGCACATCTTCTCCCCGGACCCAGACTGCCCCTTCCGCAGTCCATTCCGGAGGCCGCGCTTTGGCCTTTACCAGTTCCGGGAACAGGATGGGCTTCCAGTATTCTTCAAATGCGTCCCGGCTTGCATACCCTCCGTTATCCTCCTGAGCCCGCCGCGCTTTCATCCATTCGGTGAGGGCGCTTACCCGTTCCTGCCGGTTCCTCAGGGCCGATATTGCCTGATCCCCGGCGATGAGGGAAGAGTTCCGCTGTATCTTTCCCCCGGTGATGTCCAGGACTTCTGTTTCACCGTCCAGGCGCAGGATTGCTTCTTCCCCGGTTTCCGCCGTTTTGAGCCGGAAAACCCCGCTCCCGGAAAGTTCCCTGGAGAACTCGTTCCAGCCCGACAAGTTGGGGCAGAGGAACTCCAGAGAAATAAGGAAGAAGTTCCCTTCCGCGTCAGGCTCCGAACCTAAAAGGCGCAGGGTGGGCAGGGCCTCGAACCGTATGGCCACTAATCCTTCCCCGTTTTTGCGCGACACTTTTTCTACCAGTATCCCTTCTCCCGAACCCAGGGCGGGCGTTTTTTCCCGCCGTTGTTTTTTGCCCCCGGTCCGGTACGCCGCCGTTTTCTTCTCCGCAAACGCCGAACCGTCGATGACTTCCCCGGCCTTTTGCACCACCGTGGAACAGCCGGCGGCGCATAAAAAGAAGACCAGTACGGCAAAGACGGACACGGCTTTCATCCTAATAACTCCATTTAAAACCGAAGGACACCATGGGGATAGGCAGCCCGTAAGACGCGGAATTACCCCCCGTATCTACCTTGCCGGTGTACTCATTGAAAGTGGTGCTGCCCTCTTGGGCAGCGAAGATGGGGGCCAGGAGGTTTTCTACCCCTATGTAGATTTCCGTCCGGACCCTGCCGTTATGGTCAAAGAGAAAGAAAGAAAACTTTACGTCCAGGGGAAAGGACCAGGCGCTCCGCTCGTTTTCATCGTACCAGGAATCCCTGCGGTACTTCTGTATGATGACAGGTTTACCGTTTTCAACTATAGGTCCGTAGTTTTCATTAACTTCCTGGACAGGGTAGGAATAGAGTTCGTCCCCTGTCTTGGGCGTGATGCGTCCGCTGGCAAAACCGAACCGGACCGCAATGTTGAGACGGCGCAGGGGTTTGATGTTGAGGACCAGGTTGAAGTTGTGGAACCTGTGGAACGAGGGGTAGTACCACCGGCCGTCCATACTTTCGGTACTGCCCATGTTGAGTCCCTGATCGCTGGTCTGGGGGTCCATGTATTTCGCCCAGTTGAATGAGTAAGAAATCCAGCCGTCCCAATACCGGGATTCAAATTTTTGCAGTTGGAGATCAAAGCCCCACACATTTCCTATCCCGTCAAAGGCAAAGGCGGGAACAATCGTATTGCTCGACGAGGTGTCCGCGGTTATATACGCCCGGTCGAAGACGCGCTTGTAGTAGCCTTCAATACTAAAACTGTAACCCTGCTCAAAGTCGATTTTGGTTCCAATCAGGGATGTCCAGGAACGGTTCATCTTCATGTCGTAATCGTCTATGCCGCTGCTTTTTTCAATAAAACTGACGATTTCGTTCATGGAGGAAAAGAATCCTGTTCCCGCCGTGAGGGTGAGGGAATCAACAATACCCCGGTTTTTCAGGACGCCGAAATCCAGGTTGAGCCGGGGGTTCAGGGCCGGCCTGGTCCGGACGCTGAAATCCCTGCCCAAAAAATACAGGTGATCCACCCTGAGGCCCAGTTCCGCTCCGAACTTCTGATTCGGCGAGGCGTACTCCACGAGGCCGTAGCCTGAGGTGGTAAA
>JAITBO010000373.1 GCA_031283505.1 Treponema sp.
TCTGTCCATAATGTAGACACATTATGGACAGACCACCTTGAAACCCGCATTTTCGCAGCTTTTAGGCGAGAAAATGCAAGGTCTGTCCGCAAAGTAACCGACTTTGTGGACAGACACTACATATACCTGACATAACCGGCGGTATAGGGAGTAAAGGCGTTGCGCAGCAACACCCGGGAGAAATCGCCGGATTCGGAAGGGAGATCCAGAATGATGCGGGTAATCCCCGAAGGAACCCGGTCCGGGAGACGGGAAAGAAGGGCTTCCCCTATGCCAAGGCCGCGGTACTCGGGGCGGACTTCCAGGACGGCGACGCGCAAAGTATCCCTACGGATCTCGGCTGCAAGGTAGGCCGCGAATTCGCCGGAGCCGGTTTCGGCGACAATGGCCCAGTCTCCGGGAAACACCCAGCCTTCGGTACGTTCCACGGCAAAAGACCGGGCGGTTTCTTTCGGGACGCTTTGCATGAGGGTTTCCTCCAATTCTTTGACATATTCACGGTGGAGGATTCCGGCCTTTTCTATGTCTTTGGGATCGGCGTCTCTGAAACGAAAATCCTCCAGCACCAGGTCTCCGGTTTCTTCAGGCTCGCTTCCTATGCGTTCAAGGCCCCATTCCTCCCGGAGACCGTTGTACCAGTCCAGGACAATCCGCCGCATTTCCCGTTCTTTATAGGCAAACCAGAGCTGTTCCGCTTCGGGGTACTCGGCCATGACATCCTTAAAAGCCCGGAACACCCCCCGACCCCTGTCCAGGGCGGCGGCCAGCTTGTTCCGGATGATCGTGTTCTTAAAACCCGCGGCGAACCGCTCCATAAGCCTGAACCCTTCGGAAGAGTCCCATTCCGGCAGGAAAACAAGCCGGCTGTCTTCAGCGTCCCAATCCCCGTCGAATTCCTCATCACCTTCCGGGATGACGATTCCCTCCCGGGTATCCAGGTAGAATATCCCGTTCTGATTTTCCATGGAGAATAGGATGTCCTTAATAAGCGCTTCGGTTAATTCAAACTGCATAACTCATTTTAGGGATGAAGTATCTTTCCGGTCAATGGCGCGCACTCCGTATTTCCAAAGACAAATATGTTCGTAAGTATGCCACTGCTATACCCAAATATCGCAGTGTGATACGGGCAATTACTGAGAGTCTGGGGTTCATATCGAGCATTAGATCATCCTTGCCACGGGCAAAACCGGCGTTCCCTATCCCCTTCTTTATGCCAGCCCCTTGAGCCTGCTCAAAAACAACAGCGGCTTTGCTTCGCCTATAGCTTTCAGGCGTTCGTAGTCTTCTTTAGTTTCCGTGGCGGCGCCGGAAAGGAAGAGTTCCGTTTTACGCCGCAGATACCAAAGGTAGTGTTTACCCAGGATTCTCGGGTTCTTCCGCGTAAATTCGGAATTGTTCAATCTCTGTTCAAGATAGGATTCCAGGGCGATATGATTATCCGTACCGGTCAGCCAATAGATGTCCTTGTCACCTAAAAACAAAACCAGCCGCTTAAAGCCTTCCCTCATGCTGTCATCGTGCCTGAAACCGTCAAAGACCAGGTTCATTTTTCCCAGGCTAAGATCATATCCCAACAGCCTAAGATTCCTGCGGAGTTCTATCAGATTAGCCCGTACTTCCAGGATACGGTCCCGGTTGTTCCCGGCGTTTTGCAGTTCCCTGCGCATGGCCTGTATCTGCGTCTCGTATTGGAACATTTCGCCGATTCTGCTGATAAAAAGGTTAGTTTCGGATAATAGCTTCCAGACATCACCGAAACGATCAGAGACAAGTTCCGTTATTTTCATAATCAATGTACGGTGAGAATACCATTAAAAAAGACAGCGATCAATCGAAGGTTACCGGGAGAACCGGTCATTCCTCCACCCCGCCTTCGTATTGCAGCCTGTAAAGCCCCGCGTAGAGCCCTCCCCGGCGTATAAGCTCGCCATGGCGGCCTTCCTCAACCAGCCGTCCGCCTGAGAGAACCAGGATACGGTCCGCGTGGCGTATGGTGGAAAGCCGGTGGGCGATAACCAGAGAGGTCCGGCCAGCCAAAACCCGCTGTATGCCCAGTTGTATGAGGTGTTCGGTCTCGGTGTCCACGGAACTTGTGGCCTCGTCCAGGATAACGACAGCCGGATTGTGGGCGATGACCCGGGCAAAGCTGATGAGTTGCCGCTGTCCCGATGAGATGTTGGCCGCCCCTTCCGAGAGGACGGTCTTATAACCATCAGGAAGACGGGAGATAAACTCATGGGCGTGAACCGCCCTGGCGGCCTCCTCAATTTGAGCCTCACTCAGGGGAAGACCCAGGCTGATGTTCTCCGCCACAGTGCCTGAAAACAGGAACACGTCCTGCAACACCGGCAACACCGACCGGCGCAGTTCTTCCAGAGGAATGTCCCGGATGGGAACACCATCGAGACGTATACCCCCGCCTTCTATGTCCCAAAGCCGGGCAAGCACATTGGTGATGGTGGTCTTCCCCGCGCCGGTGTAGCCCACAATGGCGGCCATCTCTCCGGGATTTATCGTAAACGACAACCCTTTAAGAACCTCCTCCCCGCTCTTGTAGGAAAAATGGACATCTTCAAATTCAATATACCCTCTCACCGCGCCCTGAATCGCGTGTTTCCCGTCATCGGGGATACGCTCATCGGTGTCCAAAAGTTTAAAAACCCGTTCGCCTCCGGCCATGGCGGACTGGAGGAGGGTGTACTTTTCCGCTATGTCTGTCACCGGACCGTAAAACATCCCCATAAGGTTGATGAAGGCGATAAGCACCCCCAGGGAAAGGGAGAGATCCAGGACCATATTGGCTCCCACGGCAATGATGACCGCCGTCGTAAAAGTGGAAAACCACTCGACAATGGGCCTGAAGGTGGCAAAGACATACATCTCCTGAATGTTGGCGTCCAGCAACTCCTTGTTTCTGCCTCCGAATTCATCAAGGCTCTGCTTTTCGCGCCGGAAGAGTTGGACCACTTGAAGACCGGAAAGGCGCTCCGACAGATAAGAATTCACCCGGGACGAGGCGGTCCGCTGGTTTCTAAAAGCGTCCCTGGCTTTGCGGCGGCTCACCGCAGTAACCGCCAGGACCGGCGGCAGGGTACAGAAGACTACCAGCGCCAGGGGAGGCGAAAGGACGAAAAGAGTGATGAGTACCCCCGCCATTACCGACAGATCCTTGAGGAAAGCCACGAGGACGGAGGCGAAGAATTCGTTGATGGTCTCCACATCCCCGGTCAGGCGGGTCACAATGCGGCCCACCGGGTGACGGGAAAGAAAATTCGTCGATTGGGACGCGGTTTTCTTGAAAAGCTCAAGGCGCATATCCTTCATCACCCGCTGGCCTATAAGGGTAGTGATCCAGGTTTGGATAACGGTACAGAGGAAGACCAGGGCCAAAACAAGAAGAAGAAAAAAGGATATATAGATGAGGTAACGCAAGTCCCGTCCACGAATGCTCCTGATTTCGTCCAGCGAAAGGGCGTAGAGATCGGCGGTCCTGACAGCGGCGGCGTCTCCATCCCGAAGGAAAATTTCGGGGCGCGCTTCCATGACGGCGGCGGCGGGATCCCCTCCCTGGTATGAAAAGGCGTACCACCCTTCATCGGAGAGAAAACCCCGTTCAAGGAGTTCCCGTTCCACCTTCCCGGAGAGCCGGGTGTCCGATCCCTGGGACACGAAGAACATTCCCTGTATAGAGAGGCCCCGTTTCAGCGCCAGGAGCCGATCCAAAGCCGCCTGCGTTTCCCTGGACAACGGAGCTTCCTGAGGGGCGGGAATCTTCAACTCCAGAGTCCGGGCCAGGACGGCTTCGTCTATCACCCGCTGCTGTATCACCGGAACCAGAAGTTCCCCCAGGGTAGAAAATGCGAGGGTGAACAGCACGATGACTATGAGGGGCTTGTAGGGCTTTATATACGACAGGATGCGCCTGACGATACGGCCGTCGTACCCTTTTACCACTTCTTCGGTTTCAAAATATTCAGACATTACCGCCTCCCTGTTCCTGCTGCTCAAGCTGCTGCAAGGCGGTCATTCTGGCGTAGAAGCCCCCCAGGGCGGCAAGTTCCCGGGGGCTCCCGGATTCGGATATGCGGCCCTTGTCCAGCACCACCACAAAGTCCGCGTTCCTTAGGGTAGACACCCGGTGGGAGATGATGATGGTGGTCTTGCCCCGGCGTTCCGCGAGGAGGGAAGTAAGAACCCGCTTCTCGGTCTCGGCGTCCACAGCGGAGAGGGAATCGTCCAGGATGAGGATTTCCGGGGAACCTATCACAGCCCGGGAAATGGCAACCCGTTGTTTCTGCCCTCCCGAAAGGGTGAGCCCCCGTTCGCCTATCAGGGTATCCCAGCCAGCGGCAAAGGACCCCAGGTCCTGGTCTATGGCCGAAATCCCCGCCGCCCGGAACAAAAGTTCTTCCTCCCTCTGTTCAAGCGCCGGTTCCGAAAACTTCCCCCCAAAGGAAAACCCGTAGCGGATATTGTGTTTAATCGAATCGGAAAAAAGGTAACTGTCCTGAGGGGTTACCCCAAAAAGAGCGCGAAGCTCCCCAAGGTCCCAATCCCCCACGGGAACGCCCTTGACAAAGACCGTCCCGGGCGGCGGATCCACCATGCGGGGCAGCGTCTTAATCAGGGTCGATTTTCCCGAACCGGTGCGGCCCAGGATACCCATAACGGTCCCCGCGTTTACCTTCAGGCTGATATCCTCAAGCACGTCCCCGCCGCCGGGATACCTGAACCTGAGGTTCCGTATTTCCACCAAGGGAAGGGCGGCGTCAGGCTGCAGACGTACCGGCGCGGCGGGGGATACAATAGAGGGCTTACGTTCCATCACCTCGTTTATCCGCGCAAGGCTCGCGGCGCCCCGCTGTATCATATTCACCATGAAACCCGCTCCCATAAGGGGCCAAATCAACATCTGAAAATATGAAAAAAGGGCCGCCAGGTCTCCGGGGCTCATGGTCCCCTCAATCACCTGCATCCCTCCGGCCAAAATTACTATCAGGGACGTAAGACCGGAAAGAAATGAGATAAGGGGGAAAAAGATCCCATAGAGTTTGACCAAGGCCATGTTGGCCGCCTGATAATCGTCATTGGTTTCGGCGAATTTCCTGATGAACCACCATTCCTTGACAAAAGACTTGACCACCCGGATCCCCGCGAAGGTTTCCTGAACTGTATCGCTCATGGCGGAATAGGTCTCATTGGCCCGGCGGAAACGCGTCCCCACAATCCGGCCAAAGAGGAGGATGAGCAGGGTGATGGGAGGCAACGGAAGAATCGCAAAGAGAGCGGTACGGGCATCCTGAACAAAGATGATAATAAGAATGGCTGTCGCCATGACAGTACCATCCACGAGGGCCACGAGCCCCCACCCTATGGCCATACGGATCTGCCCTATGTCGTTGGTAGCCCTGGCCATGAGATCCCCTATCTTGTTCTCCTGATAAAAGTCGTAGGAAAGGGTCAGGAGATGTCCGAAAAGCCGGCTCCGCATCTCCGCCTCAATACGCCGGGAAGAACCGTGGATGAAGTAACGCCACAGGAAGCGGCCCGCGCAGATGACGGCCATGACCCCGGTCATGGCCAGGGCAAGAAACCCCACCTGCGCCCATTGGAAATCCCCTAGGGAGATGAGGTCTATGGCCCGGCGCAGGAATTGAGGAATCGACATCTGGGCGGCGTCTATGATAAAAAGGCACAGAAATCCCCCCAGATATTGCCGACGGTATTGATGCAGATAGGGCAGTATGGTTCTGAAAACCGAAAGGGATATTTTCTGCATCTTACTCTTCTTTCTGAAGAATTTCCTGATGCTTTCTAATATCTGATTCTAATTTTAAAGACCAGATATCTATCTTTTTCTGTATCACCTCAGCCTCCTCTCTGTCGCCCATCGCCACAAAGATACGTTTAAGGGCGCAAAGAAAGTCGATGCCCAGCCGGCAATCTTCGGGACGGTTGGTGGAAAGTTCATACTTTTCCCGGTAGCGATCCGCCGCCTGGGAAAGAAGCCGCCACACGAGCCTCAAATGGTACATAGTGGGCTCATAATTGGAAGAACGGGGATCCGTATTCATTACGGCGTTTTTCATGTCCAGAATGTTCTTTGCCACCGCTGCGTAGCGGCCTTCCAACTCCACAAAGGACCACTTCCATTTGGTATTATCCCCGTAAGCTCTTTCAAGAAACTGAATGGCAAGACCTGTCTTTCGGACCAGGAGGTAACGCCGGAATGAATCCATAGAAGCTATCTCCGCCGTCTTGTCTTCGTATTCGGAAAAACCCGCGTCTACAAAGCCGGTAACCACCTGCTCAAGATAAATGACGCTTTTATAGATACTTTTCCTGGCCTCGTTCAGGGCATCCTCGTTTTTGACCTTTAATACCGACAACGAGACCCCGTTCAAAATGATGTAATGTGAGGCCAAGTTAAGCATATCCTCAACTAGGGCTATCCGCTTCAAAGCCGCGTCAGCGGGGCTCTTTGGGATGACGAGCAGTTGTTTCTTTTCCCGGTTCAAGATCGCCTCTATCGTTGCCTGGTACGGCGCTGTCTTTTCAAAATAGAGTTGATGTTCCTGGTCGGAAACTTTAGCCATATACACTCCGCTTATACTTTGAAAGGAGGGCGTCCGCGTGGGCCAGGGCCGCCTTGCCCCCGGAATCTCCCGCCAGCATACGGGCAATTTCTTCACGCCGCGCGTCCCCGCGCAAAACGGAAACGGAAGTCACCGTTCTGCCCCCATCGCTGTGTTTTTCCACCTTCAAATGATTATCAGCACGGACGGCGATACTGGCAAGGTGGGTGACGCAGAATATCTGCTTGACAGTCCCTATCCGCGCAAGATAATCCCCTACCGCCAGGGCAACTTCGCCGCCTATTCCCGTGTCTATCTCGTCGAAGATGAGGGTCTCCGGGGACGCATCCTTTCCGGCCATGCCGTTTTCTTTTGGACTGTCCGCGCCGGCGAGGATGGTCTTGATTGCCAGCATCACCCGGGAAAGTTCCCCCCCCGAAGCGATCCTGGCCAGTTCCTTCAAGGGCTCCCCGGCGTTAGCGGAGATGAGAAACTCCACATCGTCCGCTCCCCAGGGACCTATGATCAGCGCCCCGGTCTCCTGGTTTTTCCCTTTTGCGTTCAGGACTACCGAAAATTTGGCGTTGGGCATACCCAGGCTTGCGATGATGGCGGTAATCCCCTTCCCCAGCCTGACCGAAGCCGCCGCCCGCTTCGCACTTAAGGCCGCCGCCCGGAAGGCGATTTCCTTTTCCTGCGCCCCAATTTCAGCTTTAAGCCTGTCCCGGTTTTCCTCCGCCCCCGAAAGGGCATCAATTTCCGCTTCCGCAGCCTCCTTGTAGGCCAAAACAGCGTCTTCATCTGTGGCGGTCCCCGGCGCGCCTTGGGCGTACTTCTTCTTCAGGCGGTAGAGTAAGGCCAGCCGCTCCTCTACCGCCTCAAGCCGCTCCGGATCAAAGATGAGACCGTCCCTGTAAGCGCGGAATTCCCCGGCCAGGTCCTCCGCTTCGTAGTAGAGATCCTCCATACGCTGCCTCATGGCCGCAAGCCCCCCCCCGTCTATGGCGGCGGCGCTCTCCAAGGCGGAACGGGCCCGGCGGGCCAGACTCAGCACCGAAACCTCCTCCTCAAAAAGGGCGGAGGCGGCCCCATTCATCTGGGCCGCAAGCCTCTCAAAGGAACCGAGCCGGGCGGCTTCGGCTTCCAGTTCCCGGCTCTCCCCGCTTTTGGGGGCAGCTGCGGCGATCTCCTCCACAGCGTAGTTCAGAATATCAAGCCGCATCTCCCGATCCCTTTCGGAACTCACCGAAGCCTCAAAAGCCTTCTTCCGGTCCGCCAGGACCAAAAACATCCGGTTAAATTCCGCCGATTCGCCCTCAAGACCTGCAAACCGGTCCAGGTAACGGCGGTGGTTTTCCTTCCGCATGAGAGATTCATGGGCGTGCTGGCCGTGGAGATCAAAGAGGAAAGCCATGAATTCCTCAAGATCGTTCCTGGTAACCGGTACGTTCTGAAGGTATATCCCCCCTCTCCCCGTATTTCTAATATTACGCCTGACAATGATTCTGCCGTCTTCAACCGGGATGTCCCGGGCGGTAAGCCAGGCTTCCGCCTCGGCGCTCCTCTGCCCCAGGGAAACCACTGCGGAGACACTCGCCTCCTCGGCCCCGGTACGGATCACCTCCATACCAGCCTTGGCCCCGAGCAAAAAGCTCAAAGATCCCACGATGATGGACTTCCCTGCGCCGGTCTCGCCGGTCAGAATATTGAATCCGCCTTCAAAAGAAAGAGAAAGGCTGTCTACCAGAGCGAAGTTGCGAACCGTAAGCTCTTCAAGCATGGTCACCTCCAATACCCCAGGAATCGGAAGGATATTCCCCCGGCACGCCGAACCAGTTCAGTTTTGTCCTTAGAGCCGTGTAAAAAGCCCTCCGCCCCGAGGCGATGAGCCGGGTACGGAAGGGAGCGCTGTGTATGAGGATGCGGTCACCGGGTTCCAGGGGTTCACTCGCCTGGCCGTCTACGGTAAGGAGTATGCCGCTCCGCTGCTCCGCCTCTACTTCCACAATCACCGTCTCGTGGGCGGGGACTACAATGGGGCGGTTTGACAAGGTAAAGGGACAGATGGGGTTAATGATGACCGCCTCAATCTCAGGGTCCAGGATAGGCCCCCCGGCGGCTACCGAATAGGCAGTGGACCCTGTAGGCGTGGCAACGATGAGACCGTCAGACCGGTAATGCCCCAGGCGCAGGAGGCCCCCGCAACTGTCCGTCTGATCCCCGGTCTCCGCCGAAACCTTGAGGCGGACTATTTTGGCTATCCCCGAAGAAGAAATAACCGCCTCATTCAGACAGACGGCCCGGACTGCGGTTTTACCCCGGCGCTCCACGGTCACATCCAGCATGAGCCGGCGGGAAATACAAGCGGCCCCTTCAAGCCACTCCCGAAACACGACGGACCATTCTTCGGGGCGTACCGCCGCAATAAACCCCAGAGTACCTATGTTAATGGGCAGGATGGGAATGTCGAGAGGAGATACGACTCTGGCGGCATAAAGCACCGTACCGTCTCCTCCCAGGCTCATGGCAATGTCACAGCCGGCTGCCGGAGAGGAAACCGCTGTATCCTCAAAAGAATACAAGACCGCCTCTATCCCCAAACAGCCGAGTTCCCTTTTTATTTCGTCCGCCAGCGCCAGGGCGTCCGCTTTGTGGAAATTGACAAACAGTACGGCCCGTCTTGTCCCGGCCATCTTGGAACCTCCCCCTTACGGAAGGGTCATAATAAGTTTGGCGACCTTTTCAGTCTCCGATGCCCCCAGCCGCGGGTACAGGGGGAAAAGCGCGGTCCTCAAAGAAAGGGAATAGGCTTCGGGACAAAGGCCGGAAGGAACCTCCCCGGAACCCACCAGAGTATCCCCAAAGGCGCTTTCCACCACGATTTCCTTCCGCCTGGCATAGGCTTTAACATCCTTCATGCCTGTTTCAAGGATCAGGGAAAAAGCGTAGTTGTTGTAGTCCCACTCCCCCTGCTGAACAAATCTGTTATGCCGGGTACGCTGGGCCGCCTGGGTATAAATAGCGGCGATTTCCCGGCGTTTTTCCATGTTCCGGGCCGCTTCCCTGAACTGGATCACCGCCATGGCGGCGTTCATGTCCGGAAGGCTGTTCTCGCTCAACAGCGCAATTCCCCGCAGAACTGCGGCATCCCGGCGGTTCACCGCGTAAAGAAGGGATCCGCCCCCGGCGGTAAGCATATCCCGCTCCTCAAGACCAAGGATCGTAAACACCCCGAAAGACCCCGCCCGGCTCTCCCCGATCGCCGTACCGTAACTTTGGGAACAATCTTCAATGACGGGAAACCCCATCCGGCCTATAGCCGTCATGTCCGGCACATAGCCCAGGGTATGGTTCACCACGATACACCGGGCCGGTCCCTCCCCTTCCCGAGAAAGGACCGCCTGAATGGTTTCCGGACTTATCCCGGCGGTACCGGGAGCCACATCGCAGTACGCCGGTTTAAGCCGCAGTTCTCGTATGACTTCGCCGTAATACCGAGGGGAAAGGGCGGAAATCACCACTCCTTGACCTTCCTCCAGGTTCAAAGCCCGCAACGCCATGTAAAGCGCGATGGCCGGACTTCGCAAGGCAAGGCAAAAATCATATTGGAGTTGTTCTTTTGCAATCTGAACCAAAAGCTTCGCCTGTTCTCCGGGGCCTACCTTGTCTTCCACCAGCGCCGTCAAAACAGCATCCATCTCCTTCCTTCGGATAGTCGGAGAATAGACTTCTATTTTCATGTATACCTACGACCTTATGGTTCAGGAATTTACCGCCGTAAATCGGCAATTTTTTGTAGTTCTTTGGGATTAAAGAGGTCCCGTATATCCAAAATGATAAGATACCCATGGTCCTGGCGTACTACTCCCTGGATATACTCAGCCCCTATCCCAGTCAACATCTGAGGCGGCGGCTGAATGTCCACTTTTTCAATAGTCACCACCCGGGAAACCCGGTCTATGATCACCCCCAGCTTCATTCCGTCAATATCAATAATGATAAACCCGGATAGAAGGTCATCATCTTCGGAATGAGGCATCTTTTTAAGATGAAACCGCTTATGTAAATTAATAATCGGGATAATTTCGCCTCTAAGGTTGAAGATACCCTCAACGTATATGGGAGCGTTAGGGATTGCCCGAATAGCCTGAACCCGGACTATCTCTTTGACATCCATAATGTTGATACCATACAACTCTTCTCCAAGTTGAAAGGTAACTAATTGGTTTTGATCAGCCATATTACTCCCCTGGAACCTCATTTTATTAAAAAACAAGCTTTCCTGATAAATGTACTATGAAAATGAAGGTTTCTGCAAGTCTTTCAAAAAGAATCTGTGGTAATTTTTCCAAACAGGACATTAAAAATACAAAGCCCAAAAAAACAAAAAAGCCTGGCGACTACCTACTCTCCCACCCCTCCGGGGGGCAGTACCATCGGCGTTAGAGGGCTTAACTTCCGTGTTCGGAATGGGAACGGGTATGTCACCTCCACC
>JAITBO010000010.1 GCA_031283505.1 Treponema sp.
ACACATGAGAAACAGGAATAAAATCCCCGTTACGATAAAAAACAAGTATAAGTTGGCTTTGATGTTGTTTACTGTAGGTCGCCCTGGAAAAACCAAACGAGAAATCCTGCTTTTTTAATACTTTATAGACAGACTCTAATTACTGGATGCCCTCGTTCCGTCTGATTGCCAAAGAAAAACAGGCGGACGGTCGCTACCGGAAGGTCTACGAAAAGGAACCGAGGACACCCTATGAACGGCTGATGGAATCGCCTGATATTTCCGAGGAGTGCAAGGCCGAGCTTCTGCGGCGGAGGGCGGGGAATAACCCGGTAGAACTGAACCGGAGGCTGAACGAGGCGGTTGGGCAGATCTTGAA
The DNA here is from genome assembly GCA_031283505.1 of Treponema sp. Next base: position 359 of record JAITBO010000010.1, read on the forward strand.
ACTAAACCGGGAAAAAAAGTATGGTGAAAAAGGCTCCTGTCAGGAGGATGATCAGGACCCGGTGGCCTGATTTTGGCTAGGTTTTTGTTTCTGGGCAACCGCCCCTTTTCGACTAGATTAATTATTAGGCAATGCGAGGGGAAGACTTTTTCCCCTCTTGATGGTATGATCGTCCTATTATGCGGATTGTTATTGCCCAGATCAATTCCACCATCGGCGATTTTTCCGGCAATACGGAAAAAATTCTCACCTTCAGCCGCCGGGCATTGCGGGAACAACAGGCCGACTTGGTGCTTTTCCCGGAGTTGGCGGTCTGCGGTTATCCGCCTATGGACCTCCTGGACCAGGACTGGTTTGCCGAAAGTAACATCCGGGCCGCCCGCATCCTCCAGCGGGAACTCCCCCGAAACATAGCGGTAGGCATAGGTTTTGTGGGCAAGAACCCCTATTCCGGCGGCAAAGCCCTGGTAAACGAATACGGCATCATCTTGAACGGAAAACTCGTCTTTGAACAGCTCAAGACCCTGCTTCCTACCTATGACGTGTTTGACGAAGCCCGAAATTTCGAGAGTGCCCGGGAATGGAATGTCTTTGAATGGAAAGACGAGCGGATAGGCGTGGCGATCTGCGAGGACGTATGGCGGGAAACCGCGACCCCCGGCACCCAGTACATCAGGGATCCGGTCAGAATACTCCTGGACCAGGGAATCAGTCTGCTCTGCGTCCCCTCGGCGTCTCCCTATTATGCGGGAAAACTCCGGGTCCGCCGGGCCCTGGCGGAACGGCTCTCCAGCCGAGGGGGAGATATTCCCATCGTGTACATCAACGCTGTGGGCGCTAATGACTCCATTATCTTCGACGGCCGTTCATTCGTGGCAAGTCCCGGTTCGGAAGGGGAAGCCCGGCCTGCCGTCAGGTGTATGGCCCGGGGTTTCAAAGAAGACCTCGTTACCTGGGACGCCGCATCCCCGGCGGTGGGTCCCGCCGAAATGGAGGAGGACGGAGATGCGGACCCCTTCAAAGTGGGCCTGCCTCGGGCCGAACTGGATATCCTGGAAGACGCCCTGGTCCTGGGTATACGGGAATACATGGAGAAATGCGGGTTCAGCCGGGCCCATCTGGGGCTTTCCGGAGGCATAGATTCCTCCCTGGTGGCTTATCTGGTGGCAAGATCCCTGAACGCCGACGGCAGCCTTACCGATGACAGCCTTGTGACTTTCAGTATGCCCTCCCGGTTCTCCTCCCAGGGTTCCAGGGATGATGCCGAGGAACTGGCACGGAACTTAGGCTGTCCCTGTACCCCCCTGCCCATAGAACCCATATATACCAGCTTCCTTACCACATTGAAGGATGTTTTTCAGGATCGTCCCTTTGACATCGCGGAAGAAAACCTCCAGGCTCGCATCCGGGGAACCCTGCTCATGGCCTATTCCAACAAGTTCGGGTCCATGCTCCTGACCACCGGCAACAAGAGCGAACTTGCCATGGGTTACTGCACGCTTTACGGCGATATGGCCGGTGCTTTGGCTCCCATAGGCGACCTCTTCAAGACGGAAGTCTTTGCCCTCTGCCGCCGTATCAACGAAAAATCCCGGGCCGCATCGGGCAAGGATATCATTCCGGAAGCGATCATCCTAAAGCCGCCTTCCGCCGAACTCCGTCCCAACCAGAAGGATCAGGACAGCCTTCCCCCTTATGAAGTCCTGGACGAAATCCTCAAGCTCTACCTATTCGAGAACCTTTCCAAAGACGAAATCGCGGCCAGGGGCTGGGATGCGGAACTCGCAGGCCGCATCATCCGTACCGTTGCGCGGGCGGAATTCAAACGCCGCCAGGCTCCGCCGGTTCTCAAGGTTTCTCCCCGCGCTTTCGGGATGGGACGCAGAATGCCGATAGCGCGGTATATCTACGAAGTCTAGTAGGGGGGTAACATCTAAAGATTTACAAATGATGAAGGCAGAAGTACTATCCTCGAGGGATGATAGTACCAATGATACGAACCAAGCGGAACATAACGTTCACCCCGGAAGAACGACATGAACTGGAAGTATTTACAAAAACCGGAAAACGGGGCGTCAAATTAGTAAAGCGGGCAGCCATCATCCTGTCCTGGATACCTCATGTGGCCGGAAAACGGACGCCGAAGCGGACATCGCATACCATATTGGGATAAGCCGCCGGACCATTCAGAATGTGAAAAAGGATTTTGAAGCGGCGGCAGACCTCAACACCTTTTTACAACGCAAAAAGCGGGAAACGCCGCCGGTTCCCCCCAAAGTAACCGGCGAACTGGAAGCCCATATCATTGCCCTGGCCTACAGTACGCCGCCGGAAGGATACGCAGTCTGGACCTTGAGATTATTAGCCGATACCTGTGTGGAATTACCGTATGTCGATTCCCTGTCCCATATGACGGTGAGTCGCCTTTTAAAAAAACACACCTTAAACCTCATCTGAAGGATTGTTGGTGTATTCCTCCGCAACACAATGGTGCGTTCGTGGCCGCCATGGAAGATGTGTTGACTGCCTATGTCCGGCCCTATGATGAAAGGCGCCCGGTGGTCTGTATGGACGAGAAACCCTATCAATTGCTTGACCACGCCCGGGAATCGTTGCCGGTACAACCCGGGCACACCGAAAAAGTCGATAATGAATACCGGCGAAATGGGACCTACAGCATATTCATGTTTACCGAACCCCTGGCAGGATGGCGGTATGTGGAAGCGTTGTCACGAAGGACAAAACAGGATTGGGCGCGTCAAATCAAATGGCTGCTTGACACCCGGTATCCTGAGGCTGAAAAAGTCGTGTTAGTGATGGACAATTTGAATACCCACGCCCTTTCCTCGCTGTACGAAACCTTTCCCCCTGCGGAAGCGTTCCGCCTTGCTCAAAAACTTGAACCGTACTTTACCCCCAAACACGGGAGTTGGCTTAATATTGCGGAGGTGGAATTATCGGCGTTAGCGGCCCAGTGTCTGGGAGTCAATACGC
>JAITBO010000017.1 GCA_031283505.1 Treponema sp.
GCCGGTTCCATTCAGACATCCTTGAACATCAATTTCGCCATGTTTGAGGCCATGAGGCGGCTGCAACTGGATTATGAGGGCGGGCTTTTAAGTTACGAAAAGGCCAGGGCCCAGCTTGAGCGGGATGTCCGCAAATCCTACTACCAAATGCTCCTTCTCCTGGAAAACATAGCCCTGCTGCAGGAAAGTTACGAAGCCGCAGAACGGCGGGTTGACACGGCCAGGGCGAACTACCAGGCCGGAATGGTTCCGGAACTGAGCCTCTTGCAGGCCCAGGTTTCCGTGGAAAACATGAAGCCCACCATCGATCAGGCGGAAAACGGCCTTAAACTGGCCGCGGCCCAGTTTGCCATGAACCTTGGGCTGGAGTACGACACCCGCTTTGAATTGATTCCCGTAGAGGAGGGTCTTAATTCCATTCCCCTGGATGTGGCGGAGCTGATCCGTCAGGCGTCGGTAAACAAGCCGGAAATTCAGGAACTCAGGCAAAACATTCTGGTTTTGGAAAGCTCCAGGAAAGCTACGAAGCAACGGACGTATACTCCGACCTTAAGTTTAAGTTGGAACCTGAATTCGGCCTTTACCCAGAATCCCTGGAAGGATTCCTGGTTCGAGAGCGGCCATTGGAACCGGTCGGGTTCCCTTACCATAACTCTGGGCTTTCAACTGCACAGCCTTCTTCCCTGGAGTACGGATGTTCAGAGCATTAAAACTATAGATGACAATATTCGCGGCCTCAACATAAGTATTGCCCAGGCGGTCCGGGGAACGGAGCTTGAAATTTACAATACCCTTCTTTCCCTGGAAAAAATCAGGACCACCGTAGAAGCCCAGGGATACACGGTGAATTTGGCGGAACGTTCCTATAAGTTGACTGAAGAAGCTTACCGGGCCGGCCTGACCGAATTATTGGAGGTCCAGAACGCGGAACTGGAACTGCGCAAGGCCCGGATTGGGGTTTTGGAACAAGATTTTAATTACATACAGGGGCTCATCGACCTCGAATACTCCATGGGGGTCCCCTTTGGGACTCTGAGTTCACGCACCCATTCAGGAGAGAAATAATGAAAAGTACTGTGCATACGCCCGCAAGACCGGGCATGGTTTTCTTATATACGCTTGTTGCCGCAGCGGTCCTGTTTTTTTCGGGCTGCGAACAGATCAATGCGATTCGGGAACGGATAGCCGGCGACAAAAAAAACGCCGCTCCGGGGGGAGTTCCCGCAGCCCAGGAACGGCCGGTTTTTGCGGTGAACACCACTACCGCAGCCCAGGGCCAGATTAGGGACTACCTTGCCCTTTCGGGGGACATCATCGCGGGGTCCACGGTTGACACATATTCCGATGTGGCGGGGAAGATCACCAGGGTCTTTGTTTCCATAGGAAGCCGGGTCAGGCAGGGGGACCGTATTGCGGAAGTTGACCCTTCCCGTCCGGGAATGAACTATGTCCCCGGCATCGCCACGGCGCCGGTTTCGGGAACCATCGTGGCCCTTCCCGCCCAGGTGGGGATGACCATAGCCCAGACCGTGCCTCTGGCCCGGATCGCCGCAGGCAACACCCTGGAAATACGGCTTTATGTTGCCGAGCGGTTCATTTCCAGGATGGCCCTGCGGCTTCCCTGCGAAATCACCCTGGACGCCTATCCCGGCGAGATTTTCCAGGGGCGGATCATCGAGCTTTCCCCGGTGGTAGATCCTACATCCCGAACCATGGAGGTCAGGATCGGCGTGACCAACACGGGCAATAAACTTAAAGCCGGAATGTTCGCCAAAGTACGAATCATCACCGAAACGAAAAGTGATATTGTCAAGATTCCCGCCTTCGCCTTATTGCAGCGGTTTGGGGAAAGCTATGTCTTCACCGTGGAGACGGACCCTGCGGATCCGGCGTTCAGGATAGCCCGGAAGCAGGTGGTGGTTCCGGGAATTTCCATAGACGGAGTGCTGGAGATACAACAGGGGCTTATTCCGGACGATGAGGTGATCATCCGGGGTCAGACCCTCCTTGAGGATGGCGCCCGGGTCAACGTGATTGACCGGGTTGCGCCTTTGAGCGCCGGTAACTAAAGGAGTTCGCTATGAGTTTTGCCAAAGGGGTCGTTTCGCGGCCTACGACGGTTTTTATTATTTTTGTCCTGCTCATCATGCTGGGGATTTTTGCCTTTGTGAACCTTCCCCTGGACCTTCTTCCGGAAATCAATCCCCCGTACCTGGTGGTATATACCAGTTATACCGGGGCGGGACCCGAAGAGGTTGAGCGCACCGTGACCCGTACTCTGGAAGCGGCGCTCTCCAGCGTGTCCAGCCTGGAAAACATTACCTCCACATCGGCCAAAGGTTCCAGTATGATGTTTATGGAATTTACCTATGGGACCGATCTTACGGATGCGTCAAATTCCGTGCGGGACGCTCTGGAACGGATTAGAAATTACCTCCCTTCAGGGTCGGAGGTTCCACTCCTCTTTAAGTTTGACCCCTCGATGATGCCCATCATGGGGCTTATGGTGACCGGAAACCGCACCCCGGAAGAACTGCGGGAACTTGCGGAGGACACCATTATCCCCCGTATAGAGCAGACTCCGGGGGTGGCCACCGCGTCGGTAAACGGTGGCCGGGAGAAGATCATCCGGGTGGAGATTCCCCAGTCCCGGCTTGAAGCCTACGGCCTTACGGTTACCCAGATACAGCAGATGCTGGCGTCCCAGAATCTCCAGGTTTCCGCAGGAACCATTGTTGAGGGGGGTACTTCCTACATACTCACCACGATGGGGGAGTATACGTCACTGGACCAGATACGGAGCACCGTCATTTCCTACAAGGGCGGGGGCGTTACCGCGGCGGGGGTGGATTTGCCCCGGCAGGTGTACCTTAGGGACCTGGCGGACGTGATCGAAGGGTTTAAGGACGAGCAGAGCGCGGTATTCGTGAACGGCCAGCCGGCGGTCATGATGACTGTCCAGAAACAAAGCGGCAAGAACTCCGTCCAGACCGCCAAGGAACTGCGCGCCCGGCTTAACCGTATCGCCAGGGAAATTCCCCAGGACATCAAAATCAGCGAAACCTTTAATACTACCGATCAGATTGAAAATTCCATCAATCAGGTCGGTTCCGCCGCCGTATCCGGGACGCTTCTGGCGGTAGCGATACTATTCATCTTCCTCCGTTCAATCAAGCCGACCCTGATAATCGGTATCAGTATTCCTGTTTCCATAGTCATCACTATCATGTTGATGTACTTTGCCGGCCTTACCCTGAACCTTATGACATTGGCTGGGCTTATCCTGGGGATAGGAATGCTGGTAGACAACTCTATCGTCATTCTGGAGAATATTTACCATTACCGGGAGAAGGGGGCAAAACTGACCATTGCGGCGGTGCTGGGCACATCCGAGATGTTCACCGCCATTGTCGCATCTACCGTCACCACTATTTGTGTGTTCGCTCCTCTGGTGATGTTCCAGGGCCTTCTGGAAATGGCGGGAGAAATGTTTGCGGGCCTTGCCTTTACGGTAGTCATCTCCCTTGGGGCGTCCCTGTTTGTAGCCGCCTGTCTGGTGCCGGTCCTTTCAAGCCACTATTTTCCCCTGGTAACCCGGAAACAGAAACCTTTGAAGGGGATTCTTGTTCCCATAGACCGCGTCTTTGGCAATTTTTTCAACGGCCTGGACAACTCCTACCGCTGGGCCGTAGACAAAGTGCTGCGGCATAAAGCGATAGTCATAACCGTTCTGTTGCTCCTCTTTATAGGAAGCCTGGCGCTTATTCCGCAGATCGGCTGGGTCTTCATGCCCACCCAGGAAGCGGATTCGGTGATTATCAACGCCACGCTGCCCCTGGGGACCCCGCTTCCTGAAACCGAATCTGCCCTGCGCCGGATGGAACTCCTGGTACAACAGGAGGTGGAGGGCTATGAACGCATCGTGCTGAATGCCGGCGGCGGCGGGATGTTTAGTTCCGGGGGCAGCAACACCGGTTCCCTGCGCATCAACCTTCCCAAATACGAGGAACGCATAGACAGCGCCGATGCTATTAAGGCCAAAATGCGCGCCCACTTCAACGAATTCCCCGGCGTGAGGTTCACCTTTTCGAGCGGCGGAATGATGGGCGGCGGTATGGGCGGTAACCCCGTAGATATTGTACTTAGGACCGAAGACTTGGTGAAAGGCAAGGCCATAGGACAGCGCATCGCCGATCTCCTCAAAGAGCGGCTGCCGGAGGTAACGGAACCCAGGGTAGACCTTGATGATGGGCTGCCTCAAATCGAAATCCGCCTTGACCGGGACCGTATGTACGCCCTGGGGCTGAACACCTATACGGTGGGCAACGAGATAAAGGCCGCGGTGGACGGCATTACCGCTACCCGTTACAAGTCCGGCGGCCACGATTACGACGTGGTGCTGATCCTTGCCGAGGCGGACCGAAGTACCCGGCCTGCGCTGGATCACATTTTTGTAAACAGCCAGGTGGCCGGACGGGTTTCCCTGTCCAGTTTTGCTTCCTATGTTGAAGGGACCGGCCCCATGAACATCAGCCGGGAAAACCAGAGCCGGGTCATTCACGTTACCGCCGGAGTTGTTCCGGGGACCAAGCTCAATCAACTGGAGGACAAAGTCCGTACTCTGATTTCTGCGGAGATCCCCGCGGAAGACGATGTGCTCATCGAATACGCCGGGGACAACGCGGACATGATGAAGATGATGGGCCGGTTTGTCCTGATCATCATAGTAGCTGTTTTCCTGGTCTTCGGTGTCATGGCGAGCCTCTTTGAATCCTTTCGGGATCCCTTCATCATCATCTTTACCATACCCCTCTCGGTGATAGGCATTGTGGCCATTTACTTCTTTATAGGCGAGACCTTCAACATCCTCACTGCGGTAGGATTACTGGTGCTGGTGGGCGTCATCGTCAATAACGGCATAGTTCTGGTGGACTACACCAACCTTCTGCGGAAGCGGGGGCTTTCTCTTCACAACGCCTGCGTCGAAGCTGCGGGAAACCGGCTTAGGCCCATCCTGATGACCACTCTTACTACCATTCTGGGCCTCGTGCCTATGGCCTTCTTCCCCGGGGAAGGATCGGAAATGGTAGCCCCCATAGGCAAGACAGTGCTGGGCGGTCTTTCCTTTGGTACGCTGATGACCCTTTTCCTCATGCCCACAGTGTATTACATTATGAATAAACGTTCCGATGAGCGGGCGGCCAAGGCTGAGGCCCGGCGGCAGCGTATCGCTGAGGGGCTGTCCCGAAAACAGGCTAAGGCCGGGGAGGCGGCGAGATGATCCGTATAGAAATAATCGCAAACCATTCGGTAGAAGAGAACATTCTGGAGGCCATGCAGCACGAAGGAGTGGGTAAATTTTACACCAAATACCCCGGCGTGTACGGGGTCGGTTCCGCCGGTCCCCGCATGGGGGACGCCATCTGGCCGGAAGAAAACTTTTCCCTGGTGATCTGGTGCGACGAAGAGGAGGCCAGGGGTATAGCGCGGGCTGTGGCGGCGGTAAAGGGCCATTTCCCCGGCGAGGGAATCAAGCTTTTCGGCATTTCCGAAGACGGACAGACAGGGGCAGGCCGGGCGGTTCATGATGCGGCGCGGACGGCGCCGTCTTTGGCGGAATCGCCGCCGGATACGGCGCCGTATCCGAATCCGGCGGTGCAAGCGCCGCCGCGAAAAGGACAGCGGACGCCGTATGAGGACGGGCCGGAGGACCCTAACGCCGAATAAGCGCGCTTGCCGGTATCCGAGGGCATATTTCGGGCTGAAATTTCACAGACAGTCCGGGCAATGCTTTAGGATACCGGTTCCCCAACGGGGTCTTTAAAAAAATCCAGGGCTAAACCCGCCATACGACAAAGCTCTGGGGTTCCAGCGTACAGGTCCCCGGTTCCAGGCCGCCGTTCCCGATGGAGAATAGGGCTGTTCCTGCGCCAGGGACCGGAAGACCGGTGATCCTTGCCCTTTCGGAAGACGGGTTCAGGCCCATGACAAAGGAACCTCTGCGGTATACCACCGGACGGCTGCCCTGCCGGGCGTAGAGAATCTCCAGGTTAGGTTTGGATTGCAGATCGCCCTCGGCGTGCCGCAGCTTCAGCAGGGCTTTCACGGTGTTGAGCAGGGAGGACGGGTCCTTCTCCTGGGCCTCCACGGTAGGGGCGTCCGGGGAAATATCCACCGGAAGGTAGAGCTTGTCCGCCGGAGCCTGGGAAAAACCGAGGTTTCTGCCCTCGTTCCACTGCATGGGGGTCCGGGAGCCCGTGCGGGTGTAGCCCCCTTCTTTGGTAGGTATGTCGAGGTACTTCATGCCGATCTCGTCCCCGTAATAGAGGAAGGGAACGCCGGGCATGGTAAAGACCATGCCGTAGAACAGGGCCAGTTCCCTGGGCGCAAGGCTGCGGCTTATCCTGAAAGTGTCATGGTTGCCGGTGATCAGGCTGATGAACCCGTCGTTTTTGGTGTTCTCGTACCAGGGCATATACTGATCCAGAAACCGGGTAATATCGCCGCCGCCGTCCTTCCTGAAATAGCTTGTGTCCCCCCTAATGCGGCCTTCCCTGTCAATCTTGTAGTTCCGCACCAGGCTCTTGTAGCCGCCCCCCTCATGGTCCAGGAGAAAATCCATGTGGAACCCGTTTTTCAGGGAGCAATCGGGGCGGCTCCATTCCGACACCAGGGCCGCCTCCGGGTAGCCGGCGTCGAGCATGGCCCGGATGTCCCGCCAGACAGCGGAGGTGCCGCTCTTGTCCGCGTCGTCGTTTTTGACCAGGGAATCGGCCATGTCCACCCGGAATCCGTCGCAGCCCGAATCCAGCCAGAAGCGAATGATGTCCTTTAGGGCTTCCCGGGTGGCGATGGCATCGGGATGATCTGCGGAAAGCTGCCAGGGCTCGGAAGGATTCAGAAAGCCGTAATTCAGTGCGGGCTGGCATTTAAAGAAGTTGATGATGTACACCCCGTTCCGTTCCGCTTCCCCGGCTACAAAACGGATATTTGAATTGCCCCAGTAGATCCAACTGTCCGACCAGATATACCGGTTCCGGTACTCTTTTGGTTCAGCCTTTTTGCTTTCCAAAAACCAGGGATGTTCTTCCGAAGTATGCCCCGGCACCAGGTCCAGAAGTACCCGTATATCCCGCTTGTGGGCTTCCGCGAAAAGCCGCTTAATATCGTCGTTGGTCCCGTAGCGGGGAGCGATTTTTTTATAGTCCCGCACATCGTAGCCCGCATCCTTGAAAGGCGAATCAAAACACGGGTTGATCCACAAGGCGTTGCAGCCCAAATCCCTGATATAATCGAGTTTCTGAATTATCCCCTCAAAATCACCGATTCCGTCCCCGTTGGCGTCTAAAAAGGACTGGGGGTAAATTTCGTAAAAAACCGCGTCTTCCAACCACTTGGGCATAGAAACCTCCCGCCGCCCGGCAAGGCCGGGTTTTGATGACAGACATCAAGTGTTACGTAACACTATTCATAAATAATAAACAATCTGCCAAAATCTGTCAAGAAAGCCGAATGTTGCGTTTATGTTTAATTTGGGCGCATCCGGCCTTATGGCCGGACCGGGCTATCCGCTCCAATTCCTTACGGGATTTCCGTTTCTATCCCTTGCGCGGAAAGCTGTGGACTTGCTTTGCAAGTCCGGCCTCTACGCCGGAGGCGGAGAGGCTGCTATGCCGCCCCTGCCGGAAAAGCGCTTCTTGCGTTACCTTCTACTGTTTTGTCCATGTACTACTATCAACCCACGTATACGTTCCAGCCTGCTTCCCGTTGTTGTTATAGACTGTACCAAAATTAGGGACAATATTTAAAGCATAATTTTTGTTTGGCCCTATAGTAACGCGGGTCAGTGGACTGCCGGAAAACGCATCTTCCCCTATGCCGGTAACGTTGTTGGGAATGACAATGCTGTCCAGTTGTTGGTTGACAGCAAACGCCTCATTCCCAATGCTGGTAACGCTGTTGCCAATGATAACAACGCTCAGATGGTTGTTTGCAAACGCCTCATTCCCAATAATGATAACGCTGTTGGGAATGATAACGGTTTCCAGTTGATTATCTTTAAACGCGCTTACCCCAATAGTGATAACGCTGTCGAGAAGGGTAACACTGGTCAATTTATTCTCCGCAAATGCGCCTTCCCCAATGGTGATAATGCCGGTGAGAATACTAACCCCGGTCAGTTGTTTGTCCCTAAACGCATTCTTTCCAACGGCAGTAACTCTTATGCCGTCTATAGTTGACGGAAGCGTTACATTTTTAGGGCCATCGTCGTCATAGCCGATAATAGTTCTCGATGCGCTGTCAAATTCAAAATAATTGTTACTACCACCGCCTGAACCGTCTCCGCAGCCAGCCAAAAAAAACATGATTATCGCGGCAAAGGCGATACCGCAAAACCTGCGGCTTTGCGGCTCTAACCAGTTGATCATATTCTTCATACAGACCTCCTTGTAGATGTCAAGCGTGTTTTTTAGCTTAACATAAGTTCGACGCTCTGTAAAAAATTTTCCAAATGCGATACCGGAAACCAAAAATTGCCCTTTTTTATCGTTTTTTCCGGCTTTAAGAACCTCGTCGAACTCATGTTAGCTTACTTTTTTTATGCTATTGAGACAACTGGGCTGCGGCCTTTCGGTTAGCGGCATTTCTGTCTTGCATACCCTTCAGCGTGGATTGCGCTATAGAATTGCCGGTTTCTTTGGAAAGAGTTTCCATCAGCCCGACAGCCGCCTCTGTACCCGCCGCCACCTCTGTCAGTACAGCCTGGTTGTATCCCGCCGCAAAATTTTTGTACTTGGCGTATATCTTACCATAGGCCGCTGCCGCATCCGGGTAATTTTTCGCCTTGACCAGCTTCTGCGCCTCGGCCATCTCTTTTTTGGCTTCCTTGTTATCCGGTTCCTTGACCAGGGTAAGGGAGATGGAACGTTGTGTTGGGATTATTTCGCTGGCAAATTCATTCAGCGGTTTATCGGTTGTTCTTGCCACAAGGTCGGCAGGGGCAGGCAGTTTGGATTGGTCTTCGTTAGAAGACTTGGCCGACGTTGCCGATTTTGTCCCCTCTCCTATAAGGGAACTATCCCGGGTGCGCACGACTTGATAGTCAATATTCACCGTAACACTGCGGTCATAAATTATCACGTTCCGGTAGACAGTGTTTCCATCAGCGTCTGTTATAGTCTTCCCGTTACTATCCACTGCGGCACGCTTATCGGTATGAGTATCATCCTCTACCGAAGATGTAGTGTTCAAAAATATAACCGCATCCACTTCGCCTGGATAATCCTTCAGTCCGTCAACTGGGAATGTGGCATCAATAACATTTATGGAACGTCCCGCACCCAGAATGCGAAGAATTTCGCCTGTATCCTCCAAGTCTGGCCGGTTAAACCCGTTACATTCTCCAATAATAGTTATTGTTTGGCCTTTATCAACAGCGGCAAGCCTGCTTTCTTCAGAAGGAACAAAAAAAACATCCACCGAATCGCTACCCGCATCAAGACGCACAAAATAGCGTCCCTTGGAGCTTCCAATTTCTTTGACAATAGCTGTTATTTTAAGCGTCTTCCCCATATAAGAGGAATCGGCCCTGGCAGTGTTTCTTGTATACTCTCCAACCAACTCGGTTGAACTTACCTCTATCGCCTGTCCCTGATGGTTGGCCAATGCTTCCATCGCTTGCCGCTCTTTTTTCCATTGTTTCCACTCCAATAGTTCCGCCGTCGATGCCACGGTATATTTACCAGTTGCGGTGATCTTTTGAGAAACGGAGGCTACGATTTGGGTATCGTCCGAATCAATCGCTACCCGATTGACCCCGCTCAAGTCCAGACGGGCCGGTTCGGTATAGGCTACCGGAACGGTCGTTTTACATCCGGCCAAAAGACTGATTACCACCCCAATGACAATAATCCCCATAAGCGAGGCCAAGCGGCCAAAGGCCGCCGGTCTCTTGTTCTTGTTCCGTTTCATGGGAACTCCTTTGTGTATGGTTTTCATACACGGTTGGAGCTTACGCTCCGAAAAATACTCGCCTATACAGGCAAGTTTTCCCCTTCCGAGGATATCACCAGCCGGTTTAGCCCCATACGAAACCGTCCGGCGGTTTTACCGGAAAATCGGCCCAGGAAGCGGAATTTCCTTACAGAAAACCGCCGGATTGGGCTTTATGCTCTCTATAGAGACTGTCCCAAAACTACTTAGAGTCTATCCATAATGTAGACACATTATGGACAGACCACCTTGAAACCCGCATTTTCGCAGCTTTTAGGCGAGAAAATACAAGGTCTGTCCGCAAAGAACCGACTTTGTGGACAGACTCTAATTATTAGGCAATGCGGGCTATAGCAACAAACCGGCAAAACCGGTATACTATTTCCCCGTGGTTTTCCATGGGGATTGATCTTTTTTCGCGTTTCACGGTTTTCAGTTTTGAAAAAAAGATCAGCCTTTGAAGGAGTTTGCCCTATGGCTTTGATACGGTACCCCGGTACGGAACTTGTCATCGGAGATCCGGTAAAAATACCCTTAAAAATCGACGATCCCGGTTTGAAGGAAGACCTGCTCGACCGGACTTTGAAGGACATGATCCTTTCGGCTTCGGGCTGGCGGGGGGTATTCGCGGCTTCTGGCGGCGAAGAAAGCCCGGCGCCGGAGATTTCTTCCGCCCATGCCGTCATTGCCGCCGCCGCCGCCAAAGTCTTCGCGGAGTACCTTAAAAAGACGACCAGCGGCGGCGCTCCGGCGGTAGTAATCGGCATGGACACCCGGCCAACGGGACCCGCCATAGCGGATGTCATGACCCGCGTATTCCTCGGTGAGGGTTGCTCCGTGCAATATGCCTTTGTCACCGCCGCCCCGGAGATCATGGCCTTTGCCAGGGCCGGCGGCGTGGAGGCCGGTTTCCCGGTTTCGGCCTTTGTGTTCATTTCCGCCAGCCACAACCCCATAGGTTACAATGGTCTTAAATTCGGCCTTACCGACGGCGGCGTATTGCCGGGCCCGGAAACGGCGGCGCTCATCGACGCCTTCAAAACCTTTATGGCGGCTCCGGATCGTATAGACCGGGCAATAGCCCTGGTGAACCGGGCGGAAGCGGAGGCCCTGGGCCAGGTTTACCAGGACGCTCCCCGGATCAAAGCCACCACCGCCGCCGCCTACCTCCGCTTTACCCGGGAAGTGGTGTCCGGCGCGGCGGAAGGCGTCCGTCAAGAAGAACTCCTGACCGCCATAAAAGCCGGCCTTGTGGAGCGGCCTCTGGGTATTGCCGCAGACCTCAACGGTTCCGCCAGGACTGTTTCCATAGACCGGGACTTTCTCGAAAGCCTGGGAGTAAGTTACCGGGCCATCAACGACAGTCCCGGCGGCATAGCCCACCGCATCGTGCCCGAAGGGGAATCCCTGGAACCTTGCCGGAATTTTCTTGAGGAAGCACATCGGGAGGATCCCGCCTTTATCCTGGGTTATGTCCCCGATTGCGACGGCGACCGGGGCAACCTGGTCATCTGGGATGACGGCGCGGGCCAGGCCAGGGCTCTGGAAGCCCAGGAGGTTTTCGCTTTGGCCTGCGTGTCCGAGCTGGCCCATCTGGTCTGGGCCGGAGAACTCACCTTTGACCATTACGGGAACGTCCTGAAAAAAGCGGCTGTGGCGGTGAACGATCCCACGTCCATGCGGATAGACCGCATCGCCCACGCCTTCGATGTTCCGGTGTTTCGCGCGGAGGTGGGGGAAGCCAACGTGGTGAGCCTGGCCCGGAAACTCCGGGAGCGGGGCTACACCGTGCGTATCCTGGGAGAAGGTTCGGCGGGGGGCAACATCACCCACCCATCGGCGGTCCGGGACCCTATAGACACGGTGGCGGCTTTGATCAAACTTCTCGCCGTCAGGAGCGAAGGGGACCGCAAGGGCTTCTTTGAACTCTGGTGCGACCTTTCGGATCAGGCCGAAGTCTACCGCCCGGATTTCACCCTTGCGGATGTCATCGCCACTCTCCCCGCCTTCGTCACCACCGGCTCCTATACTCCGGAGGCCCTTCTCAGGATCAAGACGGCGGATCACGCCCTCCTCAAGGACCGGTACCAGGAAGTGTTTCTGCGGGAATGGGAAGAACGAAAGGAATACCTTAAAAACCGGTACGGCATAACCGGCTGGATAGCCGCCGCCTACCAGGGAACCGAAGAAAAACTGGGGGTTCCCCGGTTTGGGGAAGCAGGACGGGGCGGCCTGCGTATCATATTCACCAACAAGGCGGACAACGAGACCGCCTGCATCTGGATGCGGGGTTCCGGTACGGAGCCGGTGTTCCGGGTCATGGCCGATGCGGAAGGATCGGACAAACGACTGGAACGAGATCTTATCGAATGGCAGCGCCGCATGGTTGCCGAAGCGGATGGAGGACAGTAAATCATGGGTATACGGGGCGAATTATTTTCTACCAAGGTACTATTGCAAAACCGGGCCTACTTTTTTAACGTAAAGGAAAACCGCATGGGAGACCTTTACCTTAACATCGTGGAAAGCAAAAACCGGGATTCCGGCGGTTTCGACCGTCAATCGGTGGTCCTCTTCGCGGAGGACCTGACGGATTTTCTCAAAGGCTTTGACGAATCTCTGCGGGTTCTGGAAAAAGCGGAGCGGGAGAAGCGGCGGGGAAAAAGCAAGGCCGGCGGGGAACGCGAAAGCCGGGTCCGGGACAACGGGGAAGAAGAACGGGACAGAGAAAGACCGTTTGCCGCGAGGCCGGGGAAAACCGGCGGGGAATTCAAAAAAAGCTTCGCCGCAACATCCGGCTCTGGATGTCCCAAAGTAAGACTGAACACCCGGACAAAGGGCCCTTCCGGAGAGGGAAAGGGAAAATCCGGCCCCTACAACCGGGAAAGCGGGAGTCGTGAAAACCCGGCCAAACGGGTAGTGGTGAAGCGGGGCGGCAAACCGGAATAGCTCCGGCACGTCTGCCGCCACCTTGGACCGGTAATATTATATTCAAGAATTCGGGCGCATCCTTGCCGCAAGTAGCAAGGACCGGGCTATCCGCTCTAATAGAAAATCCCCGCCACAAAGCGCTAAACTTGCCCCACAATTCAGATTCATCACTCGGTTTAGGGCGGATTCCTCCCTCGGAACGCTTTAGCTTGGGGCGGAAAAGGTGGTTGATAGGGGGATGCCAGGCGGTTTCCCGCCGTTTAGCCGGGTGCGGGGCTGGCGGATAGGGGGACAAGGAGCGGAAAACCGGGAGGACCTCCGTTGTTCACGTTAGAGGGTCTGACCCCTGAATTCAGAGCCGCAGCAGCCTCGCCGTTTCCTTCATTCCTAGACGGCTCCCCTTCCTCTATCCGCGACCAATACCTGTCCCCCCAGATATGCCCGATCCTCCCCGTCTCTCGGTTGTACCGCTGGGCGAATGTCTGCTTCAGCCACTTCATGATGGCGGGAAGCTCTAACCCGTCATCAGACTTGATATAAAACGTAAGCCAGTCATCCTGAAGGCGCAGGCAGCGAACCTCGAAGACGCACCGCTGTTCCGTCTCATGGAACACCCGGTTGAAAAGCGCCCGGACTTCAGGCCGGCGGAACAGCGGTTCCCGGTTGTTGATTGGAGGGCCGGGTCCATACCCCGGAGCTTACTCCGGAAAATTTAGCACCACTGAAAATATTGTATCCCGATTTTCGGATCGGGGTATGGACCCGGCCAGTATAATGAGCCTCCGCGGGGCTTGCCCTAAACTTGACCCACAAAAATTCCGCGAATGATAAAAATTTGTCTCTGCCGGAAGTGAAGATTCACCGTAAGGCTTTATTTGAAGTCTGGTTTAATACCCATCGCGGAGGCTCATTTCCACTTTTTTATATTTTTTTCGGCCCGATTAAAGCAAAACGGTGACTCA
>JAITBO010000123.1 GCA_031283505.1 Treponema sp.
CCGGATAGCGGCGGATGATTGGGACGGCTTTCTTTCCGCGTTTGGGGAAGACAACCACGAAGTAGGGAAAGAGTACACGGTAGGGATAGAAGGGAACAATTGCCGGTTGAGGCATCGGATCAGGCGGGCATATCGCAGGACTTGTTATTTTTCTAAGAAACTGTTCAACCACTGGAAAGCTTTTGATATGGCTTTTTTTTACATCAATTATGGTTTTGTTTGAGAACTCATCATACTTTCTGGATCACCTCCGGCTAGATTTTTAGTTATTAGGCATCCGTTTTTTCGACTAGGTTTTATTTTTAGGCATCACGGGGGATATGGTTCAAATGCAGCAATTCTCAGTTTGGGAAAATAACACTCGAAATCGGCGAAATATGTATGAAAAAACAGACAATAGCCAAGATAAACCGAGTAAATCGTTGTTTTCAGGCCTTTTTACGTGAAATATTTTTAAACTGAGAATTGCTGGTTCAATATGGTTGAACCGGAGGTCGGCCCAGAGGAGCCAGGAGTGGCAGCAATTTTGCGAATAGTTTCGGAACGTTTTCTTGCCAAGACCGAGGATAGTACACACATTTAGCTAAATAATTTTTTTTTCAGAGGAACCGGATACCTTAATTGGGCACGTCCGGATGGGTGACCGCCTGGTTCTACCCGGCATTCAGGTATTGTCATCTGTTTTAAGAAAAAAACCATGGAGTAACACGGAGTTTTTATTACTAATTGGGTTTCATCTCCGTGAAATTCCAAGAACCAGAGGTTCCAGGGGTTGCTCTTCGGTGGTTATTAGCCGGACAATTTAGGCATACTCTCATTTCTATGTATTTATCCTGCCGTTTCACGCCGTCCCTTTGACAAGATTCTTTTTTTTCATCACAATTCTATATGAGGATGTTAAGCCCTCAGAGGAGTATATATGCAGAAATATGTGTGTAATGTATGTGGTTATGTGTACGACCCCGCAGACGGAGACCCTGTCGGCGGCATAGCTCCGGGCGTCCCTTTTGAATCCATCCCGGACGACTGGATCTGTCCTGTCTGCGGCGTCGGCAAGGACGATTTTTCTCCCGCCGTATAAAAAAAGAAAGCCCTGGCTGTTGCCGGGGCTTTGGAAGGAGACAGCTATGCTCTCAAGAGAAGATTTCGTTTTTACTATAGGATATGACGGCCCGGTTGCTGTGGTTGACGGCCAGGCCAAACGTCGGTATGGTTCCCTGTCCACTGCGGAGTTGGCGGGAAAGGGATTTTTTCGCGCCGCCTATTCTTCCGCCATCTATTCCAAAAACCCCGATGAACTTCAAACCGTGCTGGAGGCTTACAACAAAGTTTCCGGGGCCTCCTTTACCGCCGTTTCTCCCCTGGACCGTCTTTTTGGGGTCTTTCCCGTAAACGTCAGGCGGTCTGTCACGCTGTAGGAGACTGGAAAGATTTTTTTCCGTATCCCCGCGTTTTTTCTACCGCCCTTTTGGATTTTTCTTTGATCCCTCTGAACCTGCGGTTCGATGTATCCTTTATTAGCCCCATTTGGGTTTAATATCCCGCCGCGAAGCGTTAAACTTGATCCACATTAGGTATCGTTACCTGTTTTAAGAAATTCAACCACGGAGTAACACGGAGTTTTTGTTACAAATCCGAATTTTTCCTCTTTACCTTTTTGTCTTGGTTTTGAGGAATCAGTATGAATTTGACAGCCTGTATTTCTGCGGGTCAAGTTTGGCGCTCTGCTCCGGGGATTCTTTATTTGGCATAGGCGGCGGCAAGAGTAAATGTCCGCGCCCGGGACAGGATAACCGGCTTGACCCTGCGGGCCCTTCTATGTTAGATTGAATAACCAATTCTATTTCTCAATTTGAAAGGATGTTATTTGTATGAAATCATTTATGCTTTCTCTCTTAATGGCGGCTCCCCAGGGGGGGGGCGAAGCCGGTGGTGGTTCTTTTATTACAACCTTGATTCCTTTTGCCCTGATTATCGGTATTTTTTATTTTTTGATCATCCGTCCCCAGAACAAAAAGCAGAAAGAAACCCAGCGTATGTTGAGTGCCCTTAAAAAAGGGGACAAGGTGGTTACTATAGGCGGTATTCACGGGGTTATTCAGAGCGTAAAGGAAGGCTCGGTTATCGTTAAGGTGGACGAGAATACCAAGATGGAGTTCAGCCGTAGCGCCGTATCCAACGTGGTATCTGAAGGAAAGGGTGAAAAAATCGAAGAGAAGAAGGCTGAAACCGGCGAGGCGGAAGGAAAAAACGGGGAAACGGCTGAAAAGTCTGAAAAATAAGGTTGTCTCAAAATGTCAAATTTTGAAACACCTTCCTTAAGAAGATTCAAATGAATTAATCGGAGCGTGAAATGAGCAAGCGGTATCGACTGGTTGTTATCCTGGTGATAATGGCGGTGTGTTTTGTCTTTTTGTATCCTACTATCCGCTGGTATTTTATGGTACCTAAGGAAGACCAGGCAATAGCCATAGGGTCGAGGGAACAGATAAAGGATTATGCGTCCCGGACAGCCATGCTGGGACTGGGGCAGCTTATCGATGCCGCCCGCGCCGGCGGTGATGTGCCGGAAGGCGTTTCTTTCCTGACCGCCAGGGCAAAGAAGATAGTTCGGGACGCAAAACTGCCTGCTCCGGAAAAATGGGACGCCACAGCGGTGCTTTCCGTTTACTTCAGCCGGGAAGAAGCCCTGGAAGCCATTGAAAGCAAGTACCGGGACGATATTTTCGCCCTGAAAAACCTGCAAAAAAACGCGGTTCAATTGGGCCTTGATCTTTCCGGGGGCTTGAGCATAGTTCTCCGGGCGGACACGAGTTCCCTTGAGGAACGGTTGGGCCGGCCCCTTACCGATCAGGACAGGGAAGACGGGATAAACAGCGCTCTGGAGGTCCTCAACAACCGGATAGACCGGTTCGGCCTTACCGAGCCCGTCATCCGCCGCCAGGGAGCGGACCAGATTTACGTGGAAATCCCCGGCGCCGCCGATCCGGAACGGATCAACTCCATCATCATGGGCAGGGGAAGTCTGGCCTTCCACATGGTGGATCAGGAAGCGGCGGAGGCCTTTAACCGGTATTACACGGCCAATCCTACTACTACCTTTGACAGCGCCGGGAACCTCATGGATCCTACGATAGTTCCCTCCGACGTGGTAATCCGGGGGGTGTATACTAAGGACCGGTACGGCTTGGACGAGAGGGTAGGGTATACCGCTGTCAAAAAAGAGGTGGGTCTTGACGGGACTCACATCAAAAGCGCCGTGGTGGAACGGAACAACCTGGACGGTAAGCCGGAAGTTACCTTTATGCTGGATTCCGAAGGGGGAGAGATCTTCTACCAGCTTACCTCCGCCAATGTGGGTAAGCCTTTGGCTATAGTTTTGGACGACCGGGTCAAGTCCCAGGCCACCATACAGACTGCCATTCGGGACGCGGTACGTCTTACCGGTTTCGGTCAGGAGGAGGCGAATAACATCGCCGTGACCCTCAGAACCGCAGCATTGCCTGTGGAACTGGAAGTCGCAAACCAGCAGTCCATTGGTGCATCCATGGGGGAAGATACCATCAGGCAGGGGCTTTACGCCCTTATAGGCGGCCTCGCGGTGGTCATGCTCTTTATGCTGATCTTCTACAAAGGATCGGGGGTAAACGCCGTAGTTGCCCAGATACTGAACATCTACTTTATGGGTAGTATTCTTTCGGCCTTCAACTTTACCTTGACTCTGCCGAGTATTGCGGGGTTCATCCTCACTATAGGTATGGCGGTGGACGCTAACGTCATCATCTTTGAACGGATGAAGGAAGAACTGCGCCTGGGCAAGAGCCGCAAAGCGGTGGTTGAAGCGGGGTTCGACAAGGCGTTCTGGGCTATCATGGACTCCAATATAACCACTTTTATCGCGGCTCTTTTCCTCTCTCAACTGGGTTCGGGTCCCATCCAGGGTTTCGCAGTGAGCCTTGCCATCGGCGTGTTTTCCTCCGTGTTTACGGCCCTTTTTGTTTCCCGGCTTATTTTCGATTTCGGTACGGATGTGATAAAAAGCAGGGGGCTTTCCGTAAGTTGGCTGTCCCAACGGCCCGTAGGTGAAGCTTCAAGAGGTGCAAAATGAAACGTATCATCCGTTTTTCAGCGTTTTTTTTGCCGGCTGCCGTCCTGTCGGTTCTCCTGATCGCAGCAGGGATTATCGGGTATTTCGCCAAAGGGGGCTTTAACTTGGGCGTTGATTTCCAGGCCGGTCTTATTCAGGAAGTCCAGTTTGCGCCTTCAGCTTTCAGCCTAACCTGGTCTGGCCGGGGAAACGCTTCGGTTTCTTTTGACCGGGGCAATATGTACGTCGTGATTTCCGGCGCGGGTATTGAAGGTGTCACCCATACCTTCCCCTATGTCCAGTACCCCGTCATAGGAAACCTGAGTGGCGCTCTTGCTTCGATAGAGGGTATCGCGGTTACAACCATGGCTCCCGCAGATGCCCAGTCCGCCTGGCTTGTCCAGAGTACTCAGGGTAATCCCCTTCTTGGCAGCGATCCTTATGTGGTTCATTACCTTCCCGCAGGCAGCCCGGAAATTCCCATTGAGGATGTACGTACCAGTCTTCAGTCATTGGGGACGGTTTCCGTTCAGGTGCTGGGAGAAAGAGCCGAACGGCGTTTCATGATCCGCATGGAAGACAGCGAGATTGAAGGGGAGGGGGTCCCCGCCGAACGCATCATCTCCACCCTGGAGCGGACCTTCGGCAGCGGCGGAGTGGCGGTAACCCGGTCCGATTATGTGGGTTCCCGGTTTTCCAAGCAGTTGACCGATCAGGTGGGAATCCTCATGACATTGACCCTCCTCCTCATCCTGATCTACGCCTCAATCCGGTTTAAGCCCCAGTTCGCCATAGGCGCGGTTCTGGCCATAGCCCACGATGCCCTCATCATGGTGGCCTTTATCACCTGGACCCGCCTGGAATTCAACACCACCACCATAGCGGCCATCCTGACCATCCTGGGGTATTCAATCAACGATACCATCGTTATCTTTGACCGGATTCGGGAAACCCGCCATATATACCCGGATGACTCCTTTGTGAACATCCTGAACCGGGCTCTTACGGAGACCTTGAGCAGGACCATTATCACCACAGTTACCACCATGCTTGCGGTTCTGTCCCTTTTTATTTTCACCACAGGTTCCATGAAGGACTTTGCCCTTTGTCTGATAGTAGGCATGATTTCCGGCGTGTACTCCACTATTTTTATCGCTTCGGGTCTGGTGTATTTCTGGGACAAGACGGCGAAAAAACGGGCCGCCAAAAAGCGTTTTCCTGCGGCGGCTGTAAGAGCTTAGGAGTATCCTCCGGGCCGTCTTATGGAACTGGTAAAGGCCCGCATACTCGGTTACTGCATGGGGGTACGCAGGGCGGTGGAAATGGCGTATCGTCGGCTGTCCGCCCCCTCAGGCCGGGTGTATACCATCGGTCCGTTGATTCACAACCCCCAGGTGCTGGAAGACCTGAAGAAACGGGGTGCGGAGGCTCTGGATGAAGATCGCCTGCCCCCGGAACTTTTCGGAGCTGTGGTCATCATCAGGGCCCATGGGATTAGTCCAGATTTGGAAGCGGATTTGGTTTGCCGGGGAGGGTGTATCGCGGACGCTACCTGCCCCAGGGTCAAGGCCAGCCAGATGAAGGCCCGGACCCTTGCCGGGGCCGGGTATCGCGTCTTTCTCGCCGGCGAAGCGCACCATGAGGAGATCGCCGGTATACGGGGGTATGCCCCCGGCTGTACCGTGGTGGCAGATCCGGACGAGATGGCTGCGGTTGCGGAAAGGCTTTTCCGGGAAGATCCCGGCGCGCGGACCGCCCTTATAGGCCAGACCACCATTTCTCCCGATGAATACGAGGCCATAGGGGAGGCTATGCGGTCTTTTTTCCCCGGTATCGAGGTCATCGACACCATCTGCGGCGCCACCCGGGACAGGCAGAACGCTCTGAGGGAACTCTGCGCCGGGGTTGACGCTTTGATCGTAGCCGGGGGCAGGGAATCCGCCAATACTCGCCGCCTCTTTGTCATTGCCCAGGCCTCCGGCAAGCCCGCGTGGCTCGTGGAGACCGCCGGGGAGGTTCCTGGGGAAATTGGGTTATATGCCAGGGTGGGTCTCAGCGCCGGCGCTTCCACCCCGGACGAGGTTATCCGCACAATCGAAGCGAAGATACAGGCCCTGTAAGCGTTTTTAGGGGCGAGGGGAAGCCTCCTCTCCAGCCTTGCGGTTCGCCGGAACAAGGCTTCCGGCCCCTCCCTCTACGGAGGACACCCCGAAGCTATGATAAAGATAAGCGGTTATCTGGTATGCTGTAAGTGTTCGGTCAGACTTAAAGTCCGCAAACAGCTACCGGTTGTGGGCGTTGCTGGGGGCAGAAACTGACTCCGATCTCCCCGAATAACAGCGGACTTAAAGTCCAACGGTAGCCACATTTGCTTGCTGAGGGCTTATCCTGATCCGATCTACACCCCGAATAGACGCATGGTACACTATACCGGAGTTCAACCGAACGGACAATATTCTTAAGGAGGTTCTCCATGAACTTTATTGGCATCGACCTGCATACCAACCAGGGCATCGGCTTTTACTCTGAGAACAATGCCTCACACAGGAAATCCGAATTTAGGGCGGCGTGCATCATGCGGCGTTTGGCACTGACCCGTTTCTTTTCCATCTTCATTTTCCTCAGCCAGTGTAATGCCATCTTCCTCAGAATATTCAAATTCAGCGCCCCATTCCCTGTCCGCACTCGACACTCGTCTTCCCGAAACACGATGTCCAGCATCCAATGCAACTGCTTCTCTATCGACCAGTGCCCCCGGATGTATTTTAAGAATTCCTCCGCGGAAAAATCTCCACTTGAGATGTAATACCGGTCCGTTTGTACCGTCTCTTCCTTCTTTTCCCTCCGAAATGTCCAATATTGTATGATAGTCGTTACATCTTCCCACGCTTCCCGCCTCTCCAGCCATTCAAGTCCCCTTACCGTCCTGATTTCCCGCCGTTCAACGCGCCCGTGTCCTCCTTGCTCTTCCTCCCCTTGCCATATATCCTCGGGCAGTTCCGCTATCTCTCCACCCTCTATACCCTCAAAATACTCTTTGATATCCTCATACAGTCCCTTCTGGTTCTCTTTCACCCCAATCACCTAGTCCCCTCCTTTCTCCCGTATCTTCTTCACTATCTCCTTCTGACAACTCATCGCGTCCGCGGTAACCACATCCCCTTGT
>JAITBO010000170.1 GCA_031283505.1 Treponema sp.
CGTCGCTCCGTCAGACTTCCGTCCATTGCGGAATATTCTTAGCTGCTGCCTCCCGTAGGAGTCTGGGCCGTATCTCAGTCCCAGTGTGGCCGTTCACCCTCTCAGGCCGGCTACCCATCACCGCCTCGGTAGGCCGTTACCCCACCGACTAGCATAATGGGACGCGGGCCCATCTTAAGGCGGAGCCACAGCTCCTTTCCTTACCATGCCACAGCACAATAAGCTTATTCGGTATTACCCACTATTTCTAATGGCTATCCCCATCCTCAAGGTAGGTCACCCACGCGTTACTCACCAGTCCGCCGCTCTAGGAGGTATCGCTACCCCTTGCCGCTCGACTTGCATGCTTAAGACGCGCCGCCAGCGTTCGTTCTGAGCCAGGATCAAACTCTCCATGATATTATTTTCTCACGAGCCGAAGCCCGAAAGAACTCATTTCAAGCCGGCCGGTTACCCGGCCTTCCTGCTTCTTGACGGAGGATCTTGTGTCCCGGCCTTCCGGCCGGCTATACAGGACCCTCGACGACCCCCGGTTTTACCCGAGGCTCGTCATTGCGCTTGCTGGACGCCACGGTTTCCCATGACGCCCTTGGCTTGCGGAAACCAGTTATAAGACCGGTCCCCGCGTTTCTTTCTCCCTTCCCTAAAATACCAAAGATCACAGAAACTTTTCCATCGGAGAAAGTTTCCCTATTTCCACCTTCAAGGTGATTTACAGAGATTACTACACACTTCTGCGTTTTGTCAAGCCCCGATAACCTGTTTTTTAACGAAATTTACACATTCAGCCACTTTTTTTATATATTATGCTGAATGTTTCGTTTATACAGAAATTCGGATTCTTTTTAAACCTGATGGTCCAAAAAAAGCTTTAACTATATATGATTCATCAAGATGGAAATACCACTTATTCCGGTCCAATCCCAAATAATTGACGAATAATCACACAGAAAAACTCTGGTTGATAAACAAACCTTAAAATAACTTACCAAAGATCAAACCAGCACTCACGCTAATAATATAATAACAATTCTGAAAAAAATATTCAAGTGGTTTTTCAAAATTTCTACAAAAATTTTGAAAAAATTCGTAACCGGCCGGCAGGGGACTAAAACCCGCTGTCAACAACTCAGGAAGGGGAAGTCGCGGACTTGCACAGCAAGTCCGGTCCCTGCGGCCAGGGCCAGGGTTCCGGCCTACCCTCTCATTGAGGGGCCACCGGCCCCTTCCGGGCTAAAGCCCCTCACTCCTTCGCCTTATGATAGACAGAAGTATAATCAAAAAACGAAACAATGGCAAGTACCACCCCCACAAAAAAAAGCGAAACGGCGGCAATACGGACCCAGTCGAAAACCGCGCCGGTTTGACCCAGGCGCCTTAAACTTGCCGCAAGCAGGGCAAGGGCGCCGGAAGCGATATAGACCACGGTTTTAACCTTCCCTCCCATACGGGCGCCCATGATAATTCCCTTTCTGAGCATCAAATTGCGGATAAAAAGCACGCTGAATTCCCGGAACAAAAAGGGCAGGAAGAGGATAACAGGTAAAATGCCATCAATTACAAAGCAGAGGAAATTTGTCACCTGTACCAGCGTATCGGCAAAGGGATCGTAGAATTTCCCGAAGTCGCTCACCTCGTTACGGCTGCGGGCAAGTTTGCCGTCTATCATGTCGGTTATTTCGGAGGCAACAAAGATAAACCACAGGACAGGCACGGTCCAGCGGAATTTGTGGAAAATTTCCGCGCCGTCGGCGAAAAACAAAGTCCAGGAAAGACTAAAAGGAGGATTAAAGACCGGAAGCATGTAAACAACAAAAAAAACCGGGGCTAAAACAATACGTATGGAAGTAACTTTGTCGGCGGCGGTCATGGAACCCTGTTCCCTGTTCGATTGGATTGCGCGGCCATACGGCCGCACGAAGCTGCTGAACCTACGGTCATCATAGAAAGGGTATAACCGGGAAAAACGGCGTTGTCAAGCGGCCGCCGCCAAGGCCAGCGCATGAAATACACACGCAAGGGAGGGCGGAAGACAGAGAACATCCGGAAACCCCGGTTGAGCCCCGGATGTTCCACGGACAGCCCGGCCTCCGCCGCGGGCGGGGATGCGCCCAAAAATTGTCAAGGTATCATGCTGTACTCCTGAACTACCTGGATATCGGAACGCACGTTGAATCCTTCGGCAACTTCTTTCGCGGCATTCACAGCGGTTTCTACAAGGGCATGGGAATTGACCACGCCAAAGAGATCGATGGTATTGCCGGTAACCGCCGCTTCCAAAAAATGGATGGGAATACCTTTTTCGTAGAAGATCCGGTGTACTACCTGCTGACTCAGGATAAGCTCTTTAAGCCGTTTCTCATGCTGCGCGTCGATCCCGGGAGTGAAAAGGCTGTCCCGCAAATATTTGATGCCGTGGGCTATCGCGCCGGGGTGAAAACTCCCGGTATTCAGGGTGATATGGTAATTGGAAGAATCTTTCCAATCCATATCGAAGAAATAACGGTGAAAGCCTATCCGGTCATTATCGCTCTGGTTGATAATTTGTCTGGCCCGTTTATCATCGCAGTGAAAATAACTTTTAACCCGTTCCAGGCGGATCTCGTAGGGGGTTACAAGATACACGGAAAGTACCCCCGGCACATCCCGGAAAATTGCGTTTGCGCCCCGGCCGATAAAGACGCTGCTTCCCTTGCCGGCTTCGCACAACATCGCGGTCTTGAGGTAGTGCAGATAGTTATCCCGATCCTGGGACAATGACGCAAAAAAGCTGGGTTTCCGTTCATCGTATCTGTCGAACTTTGCCCCCGCTACGCCATAGGACTTGATCTTTTCTTCCAGGGAATGCTTGTCCACAAAACGATAATCCAAAAGTTTTGCCAATTCCTGGGCGGTTTCGTCTCCCAGACCGGCCAATTGCCGTGAAATAGTTATAATTGCCATAGTTATCCCTCTGCTTCTAAGCATAAACCCTTATTCAGCGCCTGTCAAAAACACGACGCGTCAAAACACGATACGGCCCGCGGGCGATTTAACACAGGCTGCGGCGATACACGGAGTTTCAGGGTAGAAACAGCGCGGAAAATGGGGTATTATCCGAAAATGGACTTAATATGGACCGAAGAAAGCGGTAAAGTGGTCTTTGAAAACCGGATTTTTTCCATAAGGGAGAATATTTGCCGCTCGCCTTCGGGAAAAACCGGGCTTTACACCACGATGGAAGCCCCGGACTGGGCGGTGGTTGTTCCGGTGCTGGACGGCCCCCAAGGCAGGCGTTTTGTTATGGTACGCCAGTGGCGGCATGGGGCCAGGGAACTTTCCCTGGAATTTCCGGGCGGTGTTTTTGAACACGGGGAAAATCCGGAAGAAGCGGCTGCCCGGGAACTGGAGGAAGAGACGGCTTACCGTCCGCGCAAGGTGACCAAGCTGGGGGAGATGAGTCCCAATCCGGCAATTATGGGAAACCGGGTTCACTTCTTTCTGGCGGAAGACCTGACGGATACGGGAAAACAGCATCCGGACGAGGATGAATACATAGACGTGGAACTTCTTCCGGTTGAAGAGGTGATTCGCGGTATGGGAAAGCCGCCCTGCATTCACGCCTTAATGGCCGCCGCGCTGATGTTGTATTTACAGCGCGGGGCTGCGTTTTAGCCGCTAATTAGAGTCTGTCTATAATGTAGACACATTATAGACAGACTACCTTGAAAAACGCATTTTGCGTACCGTTTTGGTACAAAACGGGAGCAAATGCAAGGTCTGTCCGCAAAGTAACC
>JAITBO010000195.1 GCA_031283505.1 Treponema sp.
AATGAGGCCCACAATATCTGTAGCAACATCTAAGACGACAGCCGGATTAGCTAGATCAACAAGCCCTTTGCCTTCAATGGCGACGTAGTAGCTGTTCCCAACTTTCGCCGCCGCTTTAAGCATACCGGAGACGTCGGATACCTGGCTAAGGATTGGGGTTCCTTCTATCAAATCGTTTACATATAAAAGAACATAGTTTCCGTTACCGGCCCGGGCCCCGGCAAAAAGGACATCCCCGGCTCCCCAGAGGCTTTGTATGGGATAACCCGTGAGGTTGGCAACCCATTTCCACTCACCGTCTTCTTTTGGATTTTTTCGGTACAACCCGGAGTCCGATAAATGTACGCCCTGCATGACCAGGGCGTACAGGTACGTGCCCGTACCGGTCAAGTCAAGGATCCTCTTGCCTCCGGGTTGAGCCGGTAGCTGCTGCCAGCTTGCCGCCTCTCCATCGATTTCCGGCTTTTTATACTCGTATACCGCGTTACTCCCCGTATAGAGGGCGTCCCCAAGTTCAATGATCCTTCCGGGGCTTCCCGGAATGGCGGCGTCTTTGTTCAGCACCTTATCGTATTGGATTGTATAAAAAATGTCGTCCTGGGAACAGGAAGAAAGCAATATGCCTCCTGCCAGCAAGAGACCCAAAAAAGACATTGTTATTTTTATCCGTATCATTCTAATTATCCTCACGTCTTCTATAAAACATACCGGGCCGAAAGGGTCACATCCAGGAAATTTCCGTACCGGTTATATGCCGGCCCCCGCTTTGGCCATTGGGGAACCCACCACCATCCCACATTGATTCCAAAGGACCAGTCCGGGTTAAAACGCCAATACGCCGCAGCTTCGGGCTTGAGGAACAAACCGAAGTAGTGTTTCGTCAGATAGGTTTGAGAGGACGCGCCTATCATAAGGCTTACGGGAAATTCAAATCTGCGGAAGATGAATTGATACCCGGCCCGGAGTCCGAAAGGAAATTGAAAAAGAAGATTGTTCACGGAACCGGAAAACCCTCCGTTTATTTCCACGCCCAGAAAAACATCCGGGGTAAGAAAATAATTGAGCCCCAGGGTTCCTACGCCCCCAATCTTGATTTTGCCATCGTAAGCCTTTGCCGGCCTGGTTGACCCATCCAGAAAGAGGACGGGAAACAACGCCCCGGCGGACATGGTAAACATGATGTCTCCCCGGACATAGGCGCCGGGAAGGGGGCCTGTCCATTCCGATTCAATAGGCATTTCCTCTCCGCCGCCGTCCTCCTGGGCCGAAACAGTAAAAACCAGCAAAAATCCAAAAAAAATCATCAAGAGAAGAAAAAGCACCCTAAGGGAAAAAACCCTTTGAACCATGTAACACTCCTGTAGTAATATTATCATTTTTACACTATTAGATACAACAACCGGTATACCCCGGGGGTTACCGGCAGTTTTACCGTCAATTCCCGCCTGGCTCCGGATTTTTCCCGCTTTCTCCTCTTTCCAGGGCAAGATACTGAAGCAGAACAGGGTATTTGGTTAACAATTCGCCGTATTTTTCCAACTCATCAAACCTGAGCCGGGCGCTTATACGCCGGTTTGCCGGCAAGGAAGCGTCCGTTTCCGAAGACGCATACCGGCCCGCAAGATAATTCCCATAGATTTTCCGGATGGAATCGTACAGGACGGTATCGGGGCGCCGGGTCGTATTGATGTTGCAGGACAGGTTTTCGATATACGGATATTCACGGAGGATGCCCTCCTTTAGTTTATCCGCGTCCAGGTCCCCGATCCCATCGCCTTCTCCGGTATATTCCTCCAGGCGCCGTACCGAATAGGAGGCGATTTCATCGGCAAGACGCCCTTCAAAGGCCTCAAGATCTTCCTGATTTACGACGCCCCCTTCTGCCATCAGGACCGGCAGATAATCGGGTTTGACCATAAAAGACAGGGAACCGGTGTATTCATACGAAAAATCCACGTCCACTCCCGCAAATGAAGCGTAAATATCCCCGGAAGGCAGGGACCTGCTTGCCTGGATCGGCTGTTCCACCACCTTGGGGGTGAATATCGTAATCCCCACGTTGGTAGGGATTGCGGCATACCACACCCACCGGAATTTTCCCTCCCTGATAACGGTCGTGTCAATCCCGTGGGTCTTGGAACGCATCACCCCATAAGAACCCGGCGGAACCCGGAACTGAACCCAGCCGAAAAAAAAGGCAGTTCCACCCAGAATCAATATGATAAAAAAGGCGACAACTATTTTCTTCATATTCTTTTTATAGCCCCTTATATTCTTTTTATAGCCCCTTCCTGTTATAGTATAATATATGTTACCCAATCCACAATCGCCGGTGAAGGGAGGGAGCCTTTTTTTCTTCTTTATGAGCCTTTTTTCGGTCTTTCTCTACGCCGTGGGGGTCCGCCAGGCATTTATGGACGCTACCCAGCTCATGCTTCTCCGTATAACCGCCCTGTCCGGGCTTATCCTGGGGGTAGTATCCGTATACGGCATCATTCTGGACACCTGGTTTCTGATACGGGGCAAGGGCCTCCGGTATATACCGGGGCTCGCGGCCTATTGTTTAGCGGCGGTTTTCGGCGTCCTGACCGCCGGGGCGGCGATCTTTATTCTGGTTCTTGCGGGAGGAAATCGCGGATGAAACGGCTCTATGCCCTGAGGGGCGCGACCCGGTGTCTCAACGAGGCGGAGGACATGGTCCTGCGGGTGCCGGCCTTGTACGACGCCCTGCTCGGGCAAAACAACCTTGACGAAGGGGACATTGTGTCCCTCATCTTTTCGGTGACCGCCGATCTGGACGCCTGCAACCCCGCCGCCGCCCTCCGGCGTTCGGGCCGGGCAGGGGAGCTGGCCCTTTTCTGCCTCCAGGAAGCCGCCGTCCGGGGAGGGCTGGAGCGGACCCTCCGGGTCCTCATCCATTGCTACATGGAAGAAGGAAGCGTCCCCCGTCATGTGTACCAAAACGGGGCGGAGGCGCTCAGGCCGGACAGGGTTTTGGGTCCGCAGGATTCATCTTTGCCTTCGGAGGACGAAGACACGCCGCGTCTACGACACGACCGGCAAAGCCCGGCCCAATGATTTTTCCTGGTATACGCCGTTCCGGACCGCAAATTCGCCGTTGATGATCACATGGGGCAACCCGGCGGGAGGGCTCTCGCCGCCGCTTTCGGCAACAACGTTCCGGTCAAAGAATACGAGGTCGGCGTAGTATCCCGGCGCTATACGGCCCCGGTTTTTAAGGCCGAACCGTCCGGCGGCCTGGCTTGTCATCTTGCGGATCATCCTGCCCAGAGTCTCTGCCTTCCCCTCCCGGCTGAGGCGGAGGAATTTGGGGAAGGTCCCGAAAGCGGCGGGATTCTGCATACCCTCACCGGTTATCCAGGCGTCGGTCATGTAACCGGTTTTGGGATGCCGGCTTAACCGGTCGATGATCCGGTCGTTCATGTAACTGTACATGATCACCGTGGTTTCCGGGCCCGTCTCGTCTATCACCCCGATATAAGCGTCGAATTCGCCGCAGCCCTTTTTCCGGGCGATTTCGCTGATCCGCTTGCCCGTGTATTCCGGGTGGGCGGAACCGGCCCAACTGACCTGCACATCGTCAAACCCGAAACCCAGGAGCTTCCTCGTGGCGAAGATTTCCGCCCGCAGGCGTAACCGGACCGGCATCTGCCGCTTTTTCTCCGGCGGGAGTCCCCGGTACCAGGCAGGCAAGGCGACGGTGATGGTGCTGGCCCCAAAGTCGAAGGGGTAGATGTCAAAACTCAGGTCCAGGCCCCGCTCGTTGGCCCTGTCGATGAGGGAGACGGTTTCGTCCAGGGTATTCCAGGTGCTTCTGCCTACAAAGATGACATGGGAAATGTGGGTTTTTGCACCGGATTTTTCGGCGATATCCAACACCTCGTCCAGGGCGCGGAGATTGTGAGCCCTGCCGAAGAGTTCCGGGTAGGAGGTGGAAAACCGGGAAAGAGCCCTGGCGTGGAAGGTGATGAGCTTGCCGTGCCGGGCAACCAGCCTTGCCAGCCGCAGCAGTTCCTCCGGGCCGCCGTACATACCGGGGTCGTACATCAGACCGTAGGAAAGCCCGGCAGCCCCCGCCTCCAGTTCCCGCTCTATCAAACGCTCCATGGCATCCGCCTCCGTCTCCGTCAATGCGCCGGGACCCAGACCCCGCAGAGAAGTGCGAATCGTTCCGTGTCCGCAGAGGCAGGCCATGTTCACCGGGGAGTACCGGTCCACCGCCGCCGCCCAGCCCGCGAAAGTGGATACTTCCTTGTAATTGGGGTTGGCCGCAAAGAAGGCGAAGAGGTCCCCGCCGTAGGGAGTGTTGGGCTCGATGCCCACAGTGGAGAAGCCGCAGTTCCCCGCCGCCTGGGTAGTGATCCCCTGCTCCACAAAGGGCTTGATATAGTGCTGCGCCGCATCGGGCAGGACCCCGTAAAAATCATTGTGAGAATGGGTGTCGATAAAACCCGGACTCAGGGTGAGGCCCGCCGCATCCAGAACCTCCCCGGTATAACCTGCGGGTTCCCGGTCAAGGACAGCGCTAATCCTGTCCCCCTCCACCAGCACACAGCCGGTTTTGGCGTTTTCATCCAGGCCGTCAAAGATCTCCGCGTTCTTAATCAGCAGTTCCATGATTTTCCTCCAATATTATTCCGCCGCTAAATCCGTAGATTTTGGAATTTGGGCGCATCGACCGGGCTGCCGCTCCAATCTTTTTTGCCCGCCAGGGCAGGCAAAAAAGGATTTCCACTCTATCCCTTGCGCGGCATTACGTTAGGGACAGACCCCTTTTTTCGGGAACCCGTATTTTCATTGCTGTTTGGACACTCCGATAGTTTTTCCCGCCGCCACAGGGAACCCGGTCCCGCCTGCGGATCTGCCGGCGGCAAGGCCGTTAAGCGAAAGGGCAGGGCGGGAAAACCCGCAGCGTTAAAAAGGTTCGCCTTTGTGTAGGGTTCCGAGGCATAACATATCTCGACCACCGGCGGGCCGCCGGTCCCGCCGGGCTTGACGACCAGGGCGTCCCCTTCGGCGCGGGCCTCAAAACGCCGTATTTCGCCGTTCCGGGAAAAGAGCTTAAGGCTTTGCCTCAGGCCCCCCCGGATAAGGAGCCCGCCGTCACAGCCGTCAAAGCGGATCCTGACGCCGCCGCCGGCATCGGCTGCCCCCGTTACCCTGGGGGAGCGCCAGGGGATGTCGAAACCGTAGACATTCGCCAGGGCCGCCGCAGCAAGGCGTTCCCCCACGGGCCCCTTGCTGCCTGGGTGGATGTTGTACCGTTCCCCCAAGTCCATAGTACACACCATCCAGGCAAGGGGTATGGTGTCCGCAGCCAGTTCCTGCTGCCGGCGCAGTTCGGGGAAGCTGTCCCCCCGCTGAAAATGGTCCCGCTCAAAGGCGGTAAGCTGGGCGAAGATGAAGGGGAGTTCGTCTCCCCAGGCCCGCCGCCAGCAACGGACGACCAGGGAGAAAAGCCGGGCGTAATATTCCGGGCGAACATCGTCCCCCTCACCCTGGTACCAGATAACCCCCCGGCAGGCGTAACCGGCAATGGCCGACAGCATAGCTGCATAGAGCCCGCAGGGACGCCAGGGGTCCCGGGGGCCTTCAAGTTGAAGATCAAAAAAGCCGGGATCTATTTTTTTCAGGGCGTCTCCCATCCAAATGGGTATCCTTCCCCGCATATAGAGATCAAAGGCGGCCCGCATGAGGGGGGATCGGCCTTCGGCCTGGACCTTGGCGTAGGCTTCCCCATAAGCCGCGGGATCGAGGGTTTGTATCCGGTCATAGTATTCGGTCCAGAACCGGGCCAATTCCCCGCCGGCCCGCAGATCCTCTTCCCCAATCCAGGCGAAGGCCGGGCTGCCGCTCCAGCTGCAGCTTATGATCCCCACCGGCACATGGGGTCCCAGCTTTTCCCGCAGCCTGGCGGCAAAGTAATAGGCCGCCGCCGAAAACAGGGGGGCGTTTTTCCGGGAAAAATGAAGCCATATCCCCTGGGCGGCAAAATTCCCCCCGGTAAAGGGGTCTCCTTCCCGCTGTTCCTCCCAACTCCGCTTGGGAACCTCAAAGTACCGGAGCAGCGGGTCCGGGGGACGGCGGAACACCTCCCGGCGGCGGCGGTCGTACCTCAGGGCGAATTCCATGTTGGACTGCCCGCCGGCTATCCAGACCTCCCCCAGGGCGGCATTTTCAAACAAACAGGCCGGTTCGCCATTGCAGAAAAGGGCCAGACTGCCGCCGGTAGAGGCCTCCATGGGCGGCAGGCGGAGTTCCCAGGCGCCGTCCTCCCCCGCCGCGCCGGAAGCCTCCGCCCCGTTGAGGACCGCCCGCACCACGCTCCGCGCAGGCCCGGCCCCCCATATCCGGATGGGCTTTTGCCGCTGGAGGATCATGTTGTTTTGAAAAACAACGGGCAGGGTCAGAACATTTTTCATGGCAGTCTCCCATGCAATTGGTCTTCCGGTATAGTACCATAAAAAATGAATAATGAAGAAGGCGCAATGTCTCAAAAGGCATTCGGCCCAAAATCCGGCTCCGCCGGCGGTTCTTCACGCGCTCCCGGCAGGAATCGTCCGGTTCGGTGTTTTCGCCCAGTCGATGGTATAATCGCTTCCGGCAGACTCGGCTGCCACCGGAATCCGGAAATCAGCGTCCGCCTGAAACGCGGTTTTTTCGGCTGCCTTGTAACGCAGTTCCGTTCCCTCTATCACGATCCACGCGCCGGAAGGGATCGACCCTTCGCCGTAGGAA